>NZ_JAMOKT010000023.1:0-91037 GCF_023656795.1 Parabacteroides caeci | reverse complement strand
TGGAATTATTACTCTAATATATTGATTTTCAAGGAGAATATAAAATAAAACAATGAGATAATTAACTGAATTATAAATTTTTAAAACCTGAATCAGAAGCTGTTTTCAACTCCTGATTCGCATAAATAACAACAATACACAAATCGTCCGGCAAAAGAGGTAAAACTGAATACCTCATTTGGCCGGACGTATTTATTTCACTCTTTTACTCAGTCACTCTACAATCCACTTTTCGATATTACGGATCTTCGCACTGAAATTGACACCTATTTTAAACAATTTACGTCCATCCGCTTCAAAGGGCTGTGCATACTGTTTTTCGTTTATTTGCTGCAAGGCCTCCTCTGCCGTGCCATCCAGTTTAAACTCCATGACGTAAATGTATTTATCTGTTTGCAGGACAAGGTCGATGCGGCCATAGGATGTATGGTATTCCGCTTTTACATAAAAGCCAACCAGTTTGAAGACGATAAAGAGCACATTCTGATAATGCAGTTCCAGATCTTTTACCAACTCATAAGGCGTATCAGCAAAGAAACTTTGCAGGCGGCGGAAAAAGGTATCGATCTCGCCAGCACGTATCTCGCGGACAAATTTCTGTATCTCAAACGGAGCTTCAATCTTATTAAACCGTGTGTAGAAAGGCATCAGGAATTTGATAAAACCTTCTTCCACCTCTTCATTGGGAAAACCGAGACGATAAAGGCCAAATTCCTCGTCATACCCTTTTATCGTCAGATAACCACTCTGGAAAATGACCGGGATAGGCTGCTCATCGCCATAAATACTATTCAGCACATCGACATCAGTCTCTTCATGTGCCATACGTTCCAGATCATAGTGGCTGCGTTTCAATAATTCCACAAGGTAGGTAGGGGTGCCTGTTTCAAACCAGTAACTACCAAACTTCATCTTGTAAAAGGTATTCAATAAACTAAATGGATTATAGATACCTTCAGTATTTTCCACAAAATGATAACCGTCATAACGTTTCTTCAATTCGGCAAACGCTTCCTCGTAACTCATTTTCAGCTTATCAGCCAGTTCTTGCAAATCTTCTTTCAGGTTATCACGTATCTCCTGCCCAGTTACTCCGCACAAAGAGACATAACGTTCATCCATCGAAATATCGATTAAATTGTTCAGATCACTGAAAACGCTTACCTTACCAAACTTCGTGACACCTGTCAATATAGCGAATTTGATGCAACCGTCCATTGTTTTGAGCACGCCATAAAACGGTTTCAGGGTATTCCTGTATTCCTTTTGTAAAGCCTCATTACCTATGGCTTGCAGTAAAGGTTTATCGTATTCGTCTACAAGGATAACAACGCGCTGGCCGGTCTGCTCACAGGCACGTTTCACAACACCTTTGAAACGCAAGGCAAGAGTAACCTCTCCAGGGCCTGTACCATAAAGGATTTCCCAATTCAGAAGAGCTTCGTTCAGGATTTTATCAAGGCTGTCCGGTGTATCATATTTCCCGATATTGAGATCCAGATGCAGTATCGGATGCTTTATCCAATCCTTTTCCAGCTTTTCCATTGCCAGGTCCTCAAACAGTTCCTTCTTTCCTTGGAAATAGGCTTCGAGGGTGGAAATCATCAGACTTTTACCAAAGCGGCGCGGACGGCTCAGGAAGTAATAACGTCCTGTTTTCACCATCTGATAGATCAACGCCGTTTTATCTATATAGAAATAACCGTCTTTGCGAAGACTTTCAAAGTTCTGTATGCCGATGGGGTAAATCTTACTGCTCATACATTTTTTATTTTAACCGGATAATGACTCTGACAAAAGTACGAAAAAGAACACTGCCTACATCCTTTTTTCGAAGATAATCCTTTTTTTGACATCAGTAGAAGTTCGTGTCCCTACCTTATATACGGCATAATCGGGCATGTAACACATCAACTCACATAGGATGATTATCCGACTTCAATTCATTGAATTGTTTCACACGATACTCTCTCGGGGAACAACGGACCATTTTTGAGAACAAGCGGGAAAACTGAGAAAGATTGGTGATGCCTACTTTTTCCGCAATTTCGATAATCGACATATGGGAAGTAAGCAGTAAAGTTTGTGCCCGTTCGATTCGTTTCATCTGGATATATTCGCAAGGGGGCATGCCAATAATCCGTTTAAAGACTTTGGAGAAATGGTCGGGAGTAATACACATCAAATCAGCCAAGACCGAAACAGAGATACGCTTGTCCAGATGCTTATTTATATATTGTATAGCCACATCCAGTTTTTCATACAAGCTGTTCGCCTCCGGTGAAAGCAAACACTCTTCCGTTATAAAGCGGGAAAACAGTTGCAGCAGGATACCGCTACTCTCCACCAGGTTGGAGAATGTCGAAACCGAAACCTCATCTTCCCGGGTATAAATATTCCTGTCGTTATCATAATGCTTCGGGTCGGACGTCGGCAACGACTTATACGGGTTCAACGCCAGAAAACGTTCCATCAGGGAATAATCCATCGGGGTAGCCTCGACCTGCAAATCCATTTTCATCGGATTGCTGATACCTTTCCCTCCTTTCGTCTCATCGAAAAAACAGATATAATAATGCTCCATAAAATCATCACATTCATAACTATGGAAAGCAAACTTGGGTATAAGGAAAAGTTGCCCGGGCAATAATTCGTATCCCTTCTGATTAATATAGACTTTTCCTTTCCCTTTCGTAATCAGGTAAAGTCGGTAAAACGGACTGATGACATCCTGATAATTCCACCAGGTTTCAACCCGGGAATAGTCGGCATAAAGCAAGGGCAACGACAGGTCGTATGGAGAATAAGAAACAAGCATATCAGACATTTATTAGTTAACCGGTGTAAATATAGGAATAATATTTAAATGCACAATATCGGATTATGCAAAGTATTCATCTTATTTTGTCAAAGATTATAGCCGAATAGCCTTTACTTTTGTAATTACTAAACTTCATCTTATCACATAATTCTAATTACACTATGAAACGGCTTATAACAGCATTACTTATCGTGTCCGGACTATGTAGTCCGTTCCTCCTTTCGGCGCAGGACTCCTGGCAAAGCCTGATTAACAGGCTTACCTATTACTCACCGGAAAAATACAAATCGGCAATAGATAACCTGAAAAAGAAATATCCCGACAGTTACCGCCCCGATAAAGATTGGGAGAAAGCGCTCAACGAACTGAAAACCGATAAGGAAACACTTATCAGCGGTTTGAAGGCCAAAGACCCCAAAGCGGAAAAACAGGCAAAGAAACTGTTGAAACAACTGGACGCTGCCCTGCTGGCTAACCCTTTGCTAGCAGACAAACAGGTGGTAGCCATCCGCCGGACGCTGGGCGATAAGGCCCGTACAGCCATGAGCGGGCAACTGGGCATCGCCCCTTCCAATTTTCAGAATAATTCGGAGATTGGAAATCCGAAAGCAGGCTGGACCAACGAGTTTGTTTCATTGACCGTCAATCCGGATAAAATAAAACAATCGCTCCTGTACAAACCGGAAGACGGAAAAATCATCACCGACCCGGAACCGCACTTCGACGGGAAAAGACTAATGTTTTCTTCCATCGGCACCTCCGACCGCTGGCATCTGTTCGAACTCGACCTGACCACAGGTAAAACCCAACAACTAACCCCGGATACATATAAAGATTTCGACAGCTTCGACGGTTGCTATACACCGGACGGACGATACATCTTCTGTTCGACAGGTACCTTCCTCGGACTGCCTTGTACAGATGGAGGAAATAAAATGTGCGGACTATTCCTGTATGATCCAAAAACAAAACAAACCCGTCAGTTGACATACGACCAGGACAGCAATTGGGGACCGGTCATGATGGACAACGGTACCGTGCTCTACCAGCGTTGGGAGTATGCTGACCTGCCCCATTCCAATTCGCGCCTGCTGTTTACCATGAATCCGGACGGCACCACACAATCGGCTTTCTATGGTTCCAACTCCTACTTTCCGACTTCATTCTTCAATGCTCGCCCCATACCGGGACGACCATCAGCCGTGGTTGGCATAGCCTCCGGTCATCACAGCGTTTCGCGCAGCGGACGCATGCTGATCATCGATACCAATAAAGGCCGCCACGAAGCGGACGGAGTCGTTGCCGAAATCCCGTATGCCGGCAGAAAAGTGGAAGCTGTCGTTCGCGACCGCCTGCCCGACGGTATATGGCCGCAGTTCCTGCAACCGTATCCATTGAACGATACATACTTTTTGGTTTCCATGAAGGAAAACCCGGAAAGCTTGTGGGGACTTTATCTGGTCGACACGTTCGATAACCGTACTCTGATTGCTGAAGAGGAGAACGTAGCTTATCTTGAACCGGTGTTGATGGACAGTCGTAAATCACCGAATGTAATTCCCGACCGTATCAATCTGGCATCTTCAACTTCCACTGTTTTCCTGCAAGATATTTATGAAGGTGAAGGACTAAAAGGTATTCCACGTGGTACAGTAAAGAAACTACGCATCGGCTCTTTCAGCTTCAGCCCGTGGGGTCAGGGCGGATTGCTGGGCACTATTGGTATGGACGGACCGTGGGACATCAAGCGAATCCTGGGCGAAGTGGATGTTGAAGAAGACGGCTCGGCCATGTTCACAATCCCTGCCAATACGGCCGTATTCGTACAACCGCTGGATGCAGAGGGAAAAGCATTACAGATTATGAGAAGCTGGTTTACCGGAATGCCGGGCGAAACGGTCTCTTGTATCGGTTGCCATGAAGAAAAATCAACAATAGCCATTCCGAAGCGGACAAAAGCATCCCTGCAAAAACCGCAAGCCATCAAAGAATGGTACGGAAAAGAGAGAGGATTCAGCTACCGTCACGAAGTACAACCCGTTTTGGATAAATATTGTATCTCCTGCCATAATCAGGACAAACCCGGAAAGCCGTACCTGAAAGGAGACAAATGGATTAATGACTGGACTTCAAACATATCGGGAAGAGCCTGGAAAAACGGCGGACATTTTACACTTTCGTATGCCAACCTGCACCGTTACGTACGTCGGCCGGGTATTGAGAGCGATATGCACATGCTGGTTCCGATGGACGTACATGCCGATCAGACCGAACTGATGCAGATTCTCCAGAAAGGGCATTACGGCGTTAAACTGGATAAAGAGTCTATGGAGAAGCTTGCCTGCTGGATAGACTTCAATGCTCCTTTCCACGGACGTCGTTCTGACATTCCGAAGTTTGAAGATGCAGAAAAGAGTAATGAACTTCGGGAATTATACCGCGAAATGTTCGGTGCCCCGGAATCGACAGCCGAATGGTTACCGGAAATCCCACAGAATATAGAACCCGTCAGATTTGAAAAGGAACAGAAACTTTTAGGCGATACCCTGCTGGCTAAATGGCCTCTTTATAACCCAACCGAAAAATCATACGCACAATGGGACAACACGCAATGGAAGCAATTGGCATTAGGTAACTTCCAGAAAAGCATCCCGCTGGGTAACGGTATTACTTTGGAATTGGTGAAAATCCCGGCAGGTTCCTTCATCATGGGTAGCGACCGGCATCCGGACGAATTGCCCCAGACAATCGTACAGGTAGACAAACCTTTCTGGATGGGACGTTTCGAAATCACTAACGCACAGTTCAGGGCCTATAACCCGGCACACGATAGTCGCGACGAACACCGCCACGGCTACCAGTTCGGACGCAAAGGCTATTCCATGAACCATCCCGACCAACCGGCCGTACGCATCTCCTGGCAAGAAGCGATGGAGTATTGCAAATGGTTATCCGAAAAGACAGGTATGAAGTTCTCGCTTCCAACCGAAGCGCAATGGGAATGGGCTTGCCGTGCCGGAAGCGATACGCCTTTCTGGTATGGTGATATGTCGACCGATTTCTCACGCTATGCCAACCTGGGAGACATCAAGCTGAAAGAGTTCGCCGCCTGCACCGCTTATAAATTCTACGAAAGCGCCATGGTGGTAGAGAATCCCAACAAATACGACGACTGGATCCCACGCGACACGACTTACAACGACGGAGGTTTCATCTCCGAACCGGTAGGACGTTACGTCCGCAACCCATGGGACTTGTTCGATATGCACGGAAATGTATGGGAATGGACCTTGTCTTCCTATCTGCCTTACCCGTACAACGAAAATGACGGACGAAACGAGTTGTCTTCAGAAAACGGCAAACGGGTTGTACGCGGAGGTTCCTGGTACGACCGTCCTTACCGTTCGACATCTTCTTTCCGCCTGCCGTACCGTGAATATCAGAAAGTATATAATGTTGGATTCCGTGTAGTAATGACTGAAGAATGATAGAACGCTATTTTAAATATCTGTTTTGCATTGTAGTAGTAATTAGCACTTGTTGCTCGTGCAGCAATACCAGAGAAAAGTTGCTTGTTTCCGGCTGTGGCTGGAAACAAGTAGCAATTCTCGACAAAAAAACAGGAGAGATAGAATGGAGTCACCCGCTTAACAAAGGGGAAGACTGCAACGATGTTGAAATAACCAGGGAAGGAAATATCCTGTATGCCTACACTTCCGGTGCCCGGATGATTACCCGTGACCAGCAGACGGTGTGGGACTTCAAAGCGAAGAAAGGGGAAGAATTATTCACCGCAACCCAGCTGCCTTCCGGCCATTACATGCTAGCAATCTGCGGCACCCCTTCCCGCATCATCGAACTCGACCCGCAAGGTCATCCTGTCGAAGAGATTGAGTTTGACACCAGCATCACCGGTGTGCACGACCAGTTCCGCCAGATTGTAAAGACACCGCAAAACACTTACCTGATACCACTGATGGGAAAAGGGGAAGTAGTTGAAATGACTAAAGAAAAGGAAATTATCAACAGGGTCGAATGCGGTGGCAATCCCTTCGCCATCCAGATACTGAAAAACGGAAACTGGCTGGTATCCTGCGGCGATGCACATAATTTCGTGGAGATAGACCCTGCCGGCAAACAGATTGTCAGAAAAGTCGGAAGCGACGACTTACAGAACATCTCTTTGTTGTTTGTTGCCGAACTGGTCCGGTATGACAACGGAAACACGCTGATAAGCAACTGGAACGGACATAGTAAAGACAAATCGCAACCACTACTGGTAGAAGTAACTCCGGACAATACAGTTGTCTGGACGCTTCCGCTACATCAGGACATTATCAATATCTCAGCCGTCTATTCATTCAAGGAATAGACGTTGTTCCCGGTTTATTCAAACAATATACGGAACCTTGTCAAACCGTCCGTATAAGTACGCAGGGAAAAAGAGCAGTTCTGTTTCTGCAATACTTCGCGTATAAAGATCAGGCCGATCCCCTGCCCGTTCGGTTTGGTGGAGAAGAAAGGACTGAACAGCTTCTTTTCAGTTTCTTTGTCTATTCCTTTGCCGGTATCTGCTATTTCCAGGCAGACAGGGTTACGTGAAGTACGTATGTAAATCTTGCCGTCGCGCCCGATCGACTCGGCGGCATTCTTTATAATATTGACAAGCACCTGTTCAAAAAGCGAACTATCCAGCCGCACGACAGGAGACACTTCATCCAGCTCCATAATGATTTGGATGTTGCGGTTCTGGCAAACCGTCTCCATAAACCGCTTACAGGAAGTCACCACCGTATTTAATTCATGGTTACGTATTTGCGGTTTAGGGATGCGCACCACATCGGCAAAGTTTGTAATGAAATGACTCATGCTGTAACAGCGTTCGATGGAAACACGCAACACGTCGCATATATCTTCCGTATTTTCCATCTCGCTGAAAGTGGATTCCAACGTATCCAATGTAGATGTAATACCGGCAGTTGTATTATTTACCTCATGGGCTATCATGCGGATTACCTTTTCATAGGCTTTCTTTTCTGCCTTAAATACTTCCTGCGTCAGTATTTCCACCAGATAGAATGAGTGATGGAATCCCCGGTCGACAAAAGAGGAATGCGTACATTTATATATATTGGCATCGTTCAGGCGAACAGTCTGCGATTCATACAAAGGAATACGCGCCAACTCCACTGCCAACGGGGAATCTATCTCTGTAAAAGATTTTCCGGCGAAATCGACCGACAAAGGTTGTCCGAACATCTTGCGGGCAGCGGGATTCAGCGATATGATCTCATTATCCAGATTCAGCATAATCACTCCCATAGGAGAAGCATTGATCAGCAAATCCAGGAAATGATTCTGTTCCCTCAGATGCAGGCGTTCGTTTTTCAACTGTTCCATCATCTTATTGAAGATGTCCACGATACGGTCGGCCTCCTTCTGCCCGACACGGCTCAGGCGGGAACTGAAGTCCTGCTCTTTCAGCAACTCCATACCATTGCCGATAATATCCAACGGCTTGATGATACGCCGGTAAAAAAGGAAAAGGTACAAGATCGTGACCAGGACAACACCTTCCACAACAAAGAACATGAAGGAAGAATAATTATAGAAGACATGGTAAGTGATAACTGCCAGAATAGTCAGCAGCAACCCGGTCAATATCCAGAACAATCCTTTTATCCTCATTCGAATATCATTTATTTATCGGTAGGTATTCCGTATTTCTCCAACCGGCGGTATAAGGCTGCCCGGCTGATTCCCAGAGCGGATGCGACATGCGAGAGATTTCCCTCATGTGTATCCAAAGCCTGAAGGATGGTCTGTCTTTCAATCTCGTCCAGCGTCATCCCCTCAAAACTGACGGTTCCGCCTTTTCTCACGGCCTGTTTGTTCCCCAGGTTCAGGCATTGTCCTTCAAAATCGGACACATCCAACAACGATTTACCGGATACCAGCATCGTTCTTTCCACTAGGTTCTTCAATTCACGGATATTTCCGGGGTACGGAAGACGTTGTAGGAAACTTACGGCATCCGAAGAGAAAGTGACTTTAGGCAAACCGTTGACTTCCGACTGCTTATCGGCAAAATAACGGGCCAGCAGAGGAATATCGTCTTTCCGCTCGCGAAGGGCGGGCAGATGGATCGTGATCAAATTGATACGGTAGAACAGGTCTTCGCGAAACGTACGTGCGGCAACCATTTCCGGAAGGTTGCAGTTGGTAGCACTCACCACCCGGATATCCACTTTCCGGGGACGGCTGTCGCCCAACACTTCAAATGTCTGGTCCTGCAATACACGCAATAGTTTTACCTGGCAGGACAACTCCAGGTCACCTATCTCATCCAGGAAGATAGTTCCTTTGTTTGCCATTTCGAAACGTCCGGTACGGTCTATATAGGCATCCGTAAACGCACCTTTCTTATGACCGAACATCTCGCTCTCAAAAAGGCTCTGTGACAATCCTCCCAGGTTGACCTTGACGAAAGCCTCTTTCATACGGGGGCTATTGGCATGGATCGCTTCCGCAATCAGTTCCTTGCCTGTCCCGCTTTCACCGGTAATCAGCACCGAAGCATTAGTCGGTGCTATGCGGGAAACGGTTCCCAGCACATCCATCAGCGCATCACTCTGTCCGACAATCTTCTCAAAATGGAATTTACTGTCCGCATCATTCCGGTTCAACGGAGATTTCTGCATCTTCTTCTGCTCATTCAGTTCCAGAGCCGTACGGATCGACTTCAGCAACACCAGGTTGTTCCAGGGCTTGGTCACAAAATCGAAAGCGCCGGCTTGCATACCCTGCACAGCCAGCGAAATGGAGCCCCAGGCGGTCATTAAGATCACCGGGACATCCGGCTGAAATATCTTTACTTGTTTTAATAGCTGTATTCCTTCTTCTCCCGTCGTAGTCAAGGTAAAGTTCATATCCATCAGAATCAGTTGGGGCGCTTCCCGGCGCACAATAACCAACGCTTCTTCAGGCCCCGGAACAGCTTCCGGTTCAAAGCCTGCCCGCTTCAACAAAAAAGTAAGCGAAGAACGGACAGCTGCGTCATCATCAATAATTAATATCATATAGGTTTCTTTAATTGCGTTTGTAAAGATACGAATAAGTTACCTACTTTCTGACAATTTCCTCAAAATCGGCATCCAGATTACGGTCGTTCAGAAAATCGTAAAGCGTCACGCTGCGGACATTATAGAAATAACTCCAGAAACCGTACAATTCCTGTATATGCTTCTGTTTGGCATCATCTTTCGATTGCTGGGCATCATTCAGGTCGAGAATATTGATCTTGCCGATCATAAATGTTTCGATAGATGTCTGATAGCGTTTCTGGGCGATCTCATCGGCTTCTTCCGCGATTTCCAACTGGGCAGCCTGGTTGTTGAAGTTCTCCACCAGCAAGAAGATATTCTGGTTGAAAGTCATCTGGTCCTGACGGTTTTTAGAGAGTACCACTTCGCGGTTGGATTCGGCGACCTTAACCTTTCCCTTCCGTTTTCCCCAGTCCAGCAAAGGGATGCTGAAACCGACTTCCACCACCTGGTTATCTTTCAGCGGATTGTAAGCGCCACTGAAATCACGGTCTTTTCCCGTATATCCCACGGAAGCAAACAGGTTGATATCGCGGCGTTTCCCTTTGGCCGTCGCTACTGCATAATCGGCCTCAAGTTGTTCGCGCAGTATGCGTTTCGCAAACGAGTTGTTTTCCTGGGCTTTCCCCAGTACTTCCTGATAGACCAGCCGCATGTCGGGGACAGATTCGGGGATGACCGGTTCTATCACATCATCTTCGCTCAATCCCAGGAAAGAACGTAGCTGGAACATTTTGGCGTTCAAGTTCGACTGCGCTTCCGTCAACTTACCTTTCGCCTGTAAAGCGGATAATTTCAATTGCATCAGTTCACTTTCAGAGATGTGACCGATCTTGCGTTTCGCGATAGCGATATCATACAGTTTATTTGCGTTATCCAGATTCTGCACAGACGTTGCCAGGTTTTCTTTCGCCAGCAGAAGATTGAAGAAGTAAGCGATCGTCGAGATAGTTACCCCCTCTACGCTTTCAATATAAGCGGCTTTTGCTTCCTGATAGCGGACTGGTTCGATGCGGCGGTTCCATTTCTGGTCGTTCACGCCGAAGATAGGTTGCGTCAGGGTCAGGCCGACCGGGACACTCATATATTCATTGAAGGCGCCATGTCCCAACTGGCGGGAGAAATTAAGAGAAGAGTTCAACGAGATCTTACCGCCTGTCAGAGCGATATTCTGGTCAATAGAGATCGCTCCGTCCATCGACAGGTTATTGTCCTGCACAAAAGCATAGGTTCCGTCCGATTGCTGGTAACGCGAATATTGCTTGCTGTAGCTGGGGAGCGTTCCTTTAAAATTAACCTCCGGCAACTGGTCGGCGACATGGGTACGGTATTCCCAGTAAGACGTCTTTAATTCGTTCAGGGCCACAGCCGCATCGACCGACTGGTGTTGTGCCAGCGTAATGGCATCTTTCAAGGTCAGACGGACTACATTATCTTGTTCTTCGGCCTGTAAACCAAAGCATGTCAGCAATAAAGAAGTAATGGCTATATAGATCTTTTTCATCGTAATATATGTTTTGCCATGCTACAGGCAAAAGCTATGCCAAAAACATATATCATTGATTTTCTGAGCGTAACGCAAAAGAATAGTGTCCGATAATGAACAGTATGTCCGATAATGGAGTTGTGAAGGGAAAATGGACAGAGTTCGTTAAGAACTTTGTTATTAATGGAGGCAAAGATAATAAATACAAAGGATACGCAATCAAACATGCGATAAAATTCATCTTTTGTCCTCTTTTTCTCCTCTTTCACCAAGGATAATGCGATAAAGCCGGATTCCGTAAAAGTACCACAAGAGAATTGGCTGGGGAGGAAACAGGGGGAAATCCTGTCGGAAATAAGCAGTTTTTAATTAAGTGACTTGGCTGTTACAGGTTTATTTGCCGTCTGCTTTAGCTGACGGATTAGTAAAGGATGTATATCTTTGGACTTTAGTCTCATTTTATATCTTTCTATTTAAGAGAAATGTGGCTAAAGCCTAAAAGAGAGAAATGGCTTGTAAACCGTCAGCTAAAGCAGACGGCAAATTAACCTGCAACAATTAAGAGCCTGTTTAAATTTTCCAGAAATAATTTTATATAGGCTTTATCGATCTGTTTTAATTTTCTTTTCGGCCTATTTTTCCGTTTTTATTGGTCACATAGCCCGCTATGCTTCTCATAAAAACTGAAAAATATCCTCGAAAACAAATCTCAAAACTGTGTCGAGCAAAATTTAAACAGGCTCTAAATCTTTCTGTTTCATGGATAACTCCATTATTTCTATAGCAACATTCATTTTCCTGAGTTCTTAACGAACTCCATTAAATCAGAGGAAATGGCCTCCTACAAATTATCGAATACGCTGTATTTCCGGTAATACGGTAGTTAATCCACTGATTGAGGGTGAAGAACAGAGAGTGAACAATTTATATTAACTAATATCAAAGAACAAAAAGAAGTAAACCATACTCCCGAAAACGGAGTATTTATACCGATTTAAAGGATATTATGCTGAAAAGTTATACCCTGCTTCTACCGCAGAACTACGTCTCCAGCCAAGTATCCCGAACACTTGTTTTAAAAACGATTTAAACCTGTAGTATATGAATAAAAGTAAATTGATCGGACAAATAGCCGCAGACACCGGCATGACGAGAGCAGCGATAAAGGCGGTACTCAACTCCTTCATCAACAATACCACCGAAGCCCTGCAAGAGGGAGATACGGTCGTATTCCAGGGATTCGGTACCTTCCTGCCCTGGGAGCAGACCGAACGCCCCGCCCGGAATCCACAGACCGGAGAGCCTGTGATGATCAAGCCGCGTACCTCCGTCAAGTTCCGCGCCGGCTCAGACCTGATAAAGGCGCTGAACAAATAATTTTACACATTCTCAGGCAATCAGCTTCCCTGAAACACAGATTTACTATCTTTGAAGAGCTTATCGGCAGATAATACTTATGTGAAACTTTAAAGAGATAGAAATGAGAAGCTTATTGATTGTTTTGATGATCGGGGCGTCATCCGTTATGGCTCAGAATGAAAAGATCGACCTGTCCATCGCCCAAAAGATCAAACAGGAAGAACGGTTGAACTCCGATATAGAGCGGCTTTCCTACCGTTTGCTGGACTATGCCGGTCCACGCCTGACCGGTTCCGACGGAATGGAAAGAGGCTATAAAGTGGCAAAAGAAATGATGGAGGAATACGGGTTATCCAACCCCCGCATTGAATTTGCCCGCGACTGGCCCCGGGGTGGCTGGGACATACAAAAGGCTTATGCCGCCATGACCGTCCCCTACTACATCCCGATCTTCCCCGCCCCCGTTGCCTGGACCAACGGCACCAATGGCCCTGCCAAAGGCGAAGTGACACTGATCACAGCCAAAGACCGACAGGAGTTGCAGGCTTTGAAAGGAACATTAAAAGGCAAAATCGTATTGATGCCTTCCGTCACGGAATACCAAATCAGCTTCGAACCGATGGCACGCCGCCACACCGAAGAATCCCTGAAACAAACCGCCGAGTATCCAATCACCCAAGTACAACCACGCCGGCGACGTCCTGCCCCAGCCATCGAAGGCAGCGAACTGTCTTATGCAGAAATACTCAGTTTCGTCCATCAGGAAGAACCGGCTGTAATCATTCATGAATCGGGCAGTTACAGCGTACCGGGACTGAATTTCCACAAACTGGAAGAAGCCGGTCCCGTCCCCTGCGAACTGAATATCTCCTGCGAGAACCACGGCCTGATGGAACGCCTGATCAAAAACGGCGAAAAGGTGGAGATGGAAGTCGACATTGCCGTCAAGTTCGAATCCGACCGCAAAATATATAACGTCATAGCCGAACTACCCGGTACCGACCCCAAACTGAAAGACCAGTTGGTCATTATCGGCGGCCACCTCGACTGCTTCCACATGAGCCCGGGCGCCGGCGACAATGGTGCGGGCTTTATCGCCATGCTTGAAGCCATGCGTATCCTCAAGACAATCGGTGTCCAGCCCCGCCGGACCATCCGGGTTGTTTTCTGGGGTGGCGAAGAAGTCGGATTGCACGGTTCTACCGGATATGTGGAGCAATTCGTACAAGACCCGAAAACATTGGAGAAAAAGAAAGAATATGACAAAATATCAGTCTACTTCAATTCGGATTACGGTCCCGGTAAGTTCCGCGGGATATTCACCCAGGACAACCTGATGGCTCACCCGATCTTTATCGACTGGATGCAACCTTTCCTGGATACAGGTTTCACCACCGTCTCAAACCGGAGCGTGGGAAGCACCGACCATGTGCCTTTCGACAATGCCGGAATCCCCGCTTTCCAATTCATCCAGGACCCTATGGAATGGGGACGCCATTCCCACCGCACACAGGATTTCTCTGACCGTCTGGTGTTGGACGATATACGTCATAATGCGGTGATCGTAGCCTGGTTTGCCTATAATGCAGCGATGAGGGATGAGAGGATGCCGAGGAAATAAGTGAATATAGAAATAATTGAGCTATCTGCTAATTATAAGATGAACCAATTAGTGACGGTGCCTTCAGGCTGTAGGCCTGTAACAAACTAACCCAGGGTTCTAACCCTGGGCTCCCTTGAATCCTTCTCTTTCTGAGGTACCCTGTAGGGGTGCGACAAGACGAAAAGGCTTGATATTTATCTTGTACCGCCCTTACAGGGCGGAAAGGCAGGAGCGAGTTCTCATAAACCCAGGGTTAGAACCCTGGGCTGGTTTGTTAAAGCCTTACAGGCTTACATTGACACCGTAAGGGCGGTTCGCGAACCGACGCTACATTCAAATTTGATAAATTCTGTACTATCACTTATCCCCTACTACAAATGTATAATCACCCGATCCGACCTCTAAACAGGTAAAGCCATCGACATAGCCGAGATTTTTTATATCCTGTATAACATTCAACGAACAACCGCTTTCCATTATCTTTGAACCGGTCGACGAGGGGAGGCATATCTGCGCTGTTGTATTGGCCGGAATTTTTACCCGAAGTTCAAAGGTATCTCCCTCCTTCTTCCAGTTACTTACGATTGTCCCGTTTACAGATTCATAGCTGCAATTCACCCAGTTCAGATCGCCAGCCGGCTGCGGCTTGATCATAATTTTACTGAAACCGGGGGCCGCCGGGGTGATTCCGCCTAAAGACTGGTACATCCACTCGCCCACACTACCGAACATCGGATGGTTTTGTGAAAAGACATTATCCGAATACCTCCAGGTTTCCCACAATGTAGTTGCACCGGATTCCAGCATATGGCCCCAACCCGGAAAGTCTTTCTTGGTTACCATTTCATAGGCTATATCATTCCGGTTGTTCAGACGCAGCACTTCAAGTACAGCGGGAACTCCGAAGATGCCCGAAGCGACATGCCCGTTCCACTTATCAATTGCCTGCAACAGAATATCGAAAGCTGCCGCCCTTTCATTTTCCGGAATCAGGTCATAGAACAAGGCGAAAGCCTGTGCTGCCTGGGTACAATTACCTACTTTCCCGGTTCCGGCTTTCAGGAACTCTTTTATGAAAGCCTCCTTTATCTCTGAAGCCAGTTGAGTATATATCTGTACATCTTTTGTCTGTTTCGTCAGGGAAGCAAACTCTGCCAGTAAAATCACATGATGATAATAATGGGCCGTTGCGAACAGGGCCGGAATACGTTCCTCCAGACTTTCATGGTCATTGATACACATCCTTATCCTGTTCCCTTCCGCTTTCGAACGGAGAAACTCCACCTGTTTACGTAAAGCCGGGTAAAAGGCCCTAATAGTTCGCAGGTCACCGTAATATTCGTATAACTGCTTCTGCATGAAAGCAAAAGCCAATTGCCAACCGACCGGACCGGAATCGTCACCCAATCCCTCAGCAGCAATCCCGTTATAAGGAGCTGTTTCCGTCATTCCGCCTTCGGGACGCTGATCGTTCGCAAAATCCTGAATGGCTTTCCGATAGAAATTCTCCATATCATAGAACCAGCAGAATGTCCTGGCAGTACCGACGATATCACCGCCATAACCAAACTTTTCACGTGCCGGACAGTCGGACTGCACACTGAACAGATTACTGTGAAATGTATAATCGAGCACTTTGTCCAAACGGTTCAACATCGGATTGGAACATTCGAAACACCCTGCCTTCTGCAAATCCGCACTCAAACGAACCCCTTCAATATCTGCCAGAGACGGCCGGTCGGGCCACCCGGTTACTTCAATATACCGGAAACCGTGGAATGTAAAGCGGGGCGACCATATTTCCTCGCCTTCGCCTTTCAAAGTATAGACATCTTCCTGCCAGGCCGTCTGAGGCTGTCCGGGCATGCTCCAGTCGGCATTCCAGACTTTCTTCTGTTGCCCGGCAACCGAGGTCATGACATTCAGGCTACCATCCGAATAGACATCTTCCCCGTAACGGATTTTCACGGTTGTTCCTTTCGGACCTCTTACTTTGATACGTGCTACACCGGCAAAGTTCTGTCCCATATCGAATA
Source organism: Parabacteroides caeci (assembly GCF_023656795.1). Taxonomy (NCBI): domain Bacteria; kingdom Pseudomonadati; phylum Bacteroidota; class Bacteroidia; order Bacteroidales; family Tannerellaceae; genus Parabacteroides; species Parabacteroides caeci. The sequence goes on along the minus strand of NZ_JAMOKT010000023.1, from coordinate 74,629 downwards.
TAAACTCTCCCGGACGACACTCCGTCATCCTGACCGGTTTAATGACTTCAAGAACCCGGACAGGCGGCTGCATCTGGGCACTCAGTTGCCCGGCCGGTATTTTCGGTACCAGTACAGCCTGTTTCCAGCGGCTGTCGTCGAATGTTCCGGTATCCCAACCGGGAATCTCGCTACGGGCATCGTAATGTTCCCCCAAATAAACATTATTGCGCATAACCGGACCAGTAGCCGTCTTCCAGCTTTCATCGGTACAGACAGTCTCTACCGAACCATCCGTATATAGAACACGAAGCTGCGCCTTCACACAAGGCCGGCCAATAGTCAGGTATTCTCTTAACGGCTGAAAAATGCGGATAGGCAGTGGGTTATAGAATCCGTTTCCCAACATAACGCCAACCGTATTCTTTCCGGAGGCGATCAATGGAGTAATATCATATGTACTATATAATATTTGTTTCCCGTAATTGGTCCAACCCGGATCGAGAACATGGTCACCGACACGTTTTCCGTTCACACTGGCCTCGTAATATCCGATACCGGCTATATATAAACGGGCTTCGCGTACCGGTTTACGCAATTGGAAATCCCTGCGGAAGAGCGGGGCGGGATCATCTTTATAGAAATCCTCTTCCTTTTCCGGCGCATTCGAGCCGTCTGCGATCCATTCGGCTTTCCAATCTGCCGGAGACAACATAGCTGTCTCCCACCAGGCTGTCCGGCTCCAACCGGAAACTTCGCCGTCCTGATTATAGACACGAACCCGCCAGTAGTAACGGGTGAAAGGTTTCAACTTCTTACCGGCATAAGTGATATTCACATTCTGCCGGCTATTAACCTTTCCGCTTTTCCATACCAGTCCTTTTCCATTCAGAAGGTCGTCTTCATTCAAAGAGACCTGTATCTCATAAGCCGATTGCAGCTGATTACGGGCTTGCGACTCCAACTGCCATCCAAGCACCGGGGTAAGAGCATCCGTACCCAGCGGGTTTTCCGCATACTCGCAGGTCAGTTTCTTCAACTGTAAAGGCTCGGCTACTGCAAACCATGCAAAACCAGCCAGGAGACAGATCAAAAGTCCTGTTCTTCTCATTATAGAGTTGTTATTCATTATTCGTTTATTCCTGATGTTACATTAATTTAACGGGGCCCAACATACCTGTCGGTGCCCATTTCTGATGATGGGTCCATGCCTGCCCTATTTTGTTTTCGGGCGTAGCTTTCAGATAATTACCGACGGTTGTCGTGATCTTTATCTGCAATGATTTGACCGGTGCCTTAGCCAAATGTTCCGGCAGCTGATACACACGGTTTCCATACCATTTGCATCCCAGGTTCTCCCCATTCAGGGTTACTTCCGAAACGCCATATACTTTCCCTAAATCCAGGTAATTGAATCCTGCAGCATTATCGACCGTCTTTTCATAATACAGGTCGCCGGAAAACGATTGTGTTTCCGGGTTTGCAGAGAAGTCCACCAACGTATCCAGCTCACGTTTGGCCGACTCGCCATTGATATGCGCCATTCTGACCGTCCATCCGTTCAGTTCGACCGGAGACGAACTCTGAAGCGGCAAAGCCGGAATGGAGATCTTCGCGCCTTTCGTTTCCTCAAAAACAATCAGTTTGGATGCGGCCGGCCCCAGGTCGATCTGTAAAGTGGAACCGGAAGAGACCGGATAAGGTGTCCGTTCGCCTGTTTCCGGATTCCATAACCAAGGTGTTCTGCCATTCGCCTCAAATGTTGCCTGTATCCGTATTTCATCCTCCGGATTACAATTTGTAATAAAGTAAATGTCTTTATCTTTCGTCTGGTGACGAATCTGGCTGATGTAAGGACTCGGTGCATCGATCTTCATATAAGGAACAATGCCGCATTGCTGCTGTACCTGGCGGAACCATGGGATCATCTCAACCGGAGCCTCTACGGAAAATACCTGCGAAGGATAAGATTCCCTGATCCGGCCGATCGCCTGTCTGACTCTTTCATCGTTTGCCTGATGATCTTTAAACCCGGGAGATTTATAAGGTTCTTTACCGACAAAGATCAGTTTACCTCCGGCTTTAACGAATTCAACCAGTGTTTCTGCGGTTGTCGGCATCATCGACTCAACTTCCAGCAGCATCAATGTATTATATTTCCTGTTATTGAAAACAAGATTGCCTTTCTTGAAACTACTTTGCTGAATGATATTCTCACTTATGTAGTCACAACTATTTCCGTTCTGATGGATTGCTTCCCACACATGATATTGATAAGACGGATAATGCAGGCTGGGGAACGGATCACGCTGTGGTCCGTGTATCGTCCACATATCAGCCAGCGGATGCATCACGGCAATATCAGCAAAGAAATCGGATTCCTGAAGGACAGTCGATACACGGCTTTTATAGGTTGCCCACAAATTGAAATAAGGCCACCAGCTATTCCGTTCGTTCAGAAATGCACCGTACATGATCCAACCGGGGAACGGCACTTCCAGCGGACTATAATTAAAACCGTGCAGGATCGAATGGGTCACACCGGAAAGGTTACTCTGGTCGCCCGTCATCTTTATTTTTTCCAACGAGGCATTAAATGCATTGTTGGTATTGGTTATCTCCTCGCAGCTGACCAGTCTCTTACCGGAATAATGTGCCGCCGATGCCACAAATTTATTCACATTCGTATTTGTCGGTGACTTCACAAAGGCATCCTTATCACAACTGTCCGCATTCCAAAACCAGGTCTCGCATTCGGGAATATCGACTTCCAGAGAGGCTTCCAGAGGATGGAATTCACGGCCGTAAGCCTGAACCCTGGATTTAAAATTATATTTATTACACCATTGCGTATAAGGTTTCAGGAAACGGTCCCTGACAATATCCATACAGGTGACAAAAAAGTCATAACGAACGCGATCGACTTCTTCTTTCGCCTCTCCGGAGAGGGTTGTTGCTGCCGCTCCTTCGATCGCATGCCCCATATGCCCGACTTTATACAAGATAAAAGGCAGATAAGGAGTTACGTCGTATCCCCTACGCCGTTGAAATTCTTCTGCAAAGTCATGACACCAGTTCGCTCCTTCCAGTTCCATACTGTCACAGAACATAGCCCTGAATCCTTTCAGACCCTGAATCGCCGGGAACAGATGATCCGACATACGATTCAGAAATTTCTCTACCGCAACCTGGTTATAATGGTTCAGAACAGGTCCGGCGGCACCGGGAGCCCCATTAATCACAGCCTGGAAACCAGTGACCTTGACCAGGGCATACAGAATATGTTCGCCTTCCGGCAATTCGACAGTGATCACTTCCGCTCCTTTTTCAAAAGGAATGTCTTTACCCGGAGAGAATGTATTCATTTCCACAGGGGCCAAGCACAATGAATGTAATTCACTGGTCGATCCTTCATACTTAGAACCGACTTGCGGAGAAGCATCTTTCAGCAAATCGGCTGTCTTCAACTGAATTTTACCAGGGCCTTTTACTTTCTGGGCCGTCTGTGTCATTAATTGGGTTTGCTCCTCCGGTTGCAGAAATTCTCCGCCAAATGGCCAGCCGGATCCCACGATAATATCGCAGATCATCCCACGTTCTTCAGCCCCTTTCAGAGCTGTTTTCACCATTTCTATCCATTCGGGACTCAGCCATTCCAATGACGGGATCCCCAGGTCGTCTCCGCCAGGAAACCTGATCGGATTGATCTCGACACCACCGATACCGGCAGCTTTCATTATATCCAGTTCACGGAGAATCTCTTTAGCTGTTACTTTATCCCCGTTCCACCACCAGCGGACAAACGGCTTGGAAGTAACAGGAGGGTTCCGGAACAGCATAAACAAACTGTCATCTTCATTTTCTCTACTGTCAATAAACCGGCATCCTTGCATAAAAGGAATTCCCAACACTGATATCACACTCGACTTGATAAAGGTTCTTCTTGAAAGGCTCATATTCATCTGTATATTGATTAGCAAAAAGTTAGATTTGTAAATGTAGAAAAAAACTTTATTATAAATACATAATCCCAACACGAAAAAGATAAAATAATTCAAACCTTACCATTGTGTCATTTTTGTAACATTTAATATCAATAATACAACATACATCCACCCGGTAAATAGTAATTTTACCAACTATTTATAAGAAAGAATACTTTTGATAAAACACTTATTCATATTTTATAGAAACATGAAAACGACCTTAAAAACACTTATATTAAACTGTTTACTTGCCAGTTGTTTTATAACAGTCCACGGACAAGATTTTTATGCCAGCCAGCGGGCATCCTGGTTGGAAAAAGCAAAAGAAAGCATTCCTCAACTGACCGTTACAGAAAAAAAGCCGATCGGTTTAGTACATATAATAAAAGATGAAAATGCTTTCCAGCAATACAAAGCAGAGCAAACAGCACCTATAAATACACTCTACGATAACTCTTTTAAAGAGACAAAAGCCGTCATTGTCGATTTCGGAGAACACATAACAGGTAGTTTCAGTTTCAGCACAGAGTTGCTAAAAGCCGAGGCAGACGCACCGGCACGCTTCAAACTTACATTCGGAGAAGTTCCTTCTGAACTGGTAACACCTTTCGATCCTTATCAGGGAGGACTCAGCCGTGCGTGGTTACAAGATGAAATAGTCACCATGATGACAATGCCGTCAACGATCACCATTCCACGCCGTGTATCCTTCAGATATGTAAAAATAGAACTTATCGCGACTCCTCCCGGATATGATTTCTGTATCTCCGGAATGAAATGCGACGCTGTTACTTCTGCCGTCAATACGCCCGGAGAATTATCGGCCGCCACGCCACAGATATTTAAAGATATAGACCGGGTTAGTTTAAATACCCTGAAAGAATGTATGCAAACCGTTTACGAAGACGGTCCCAAAAGGGATCAGCGTCTGTGGTTAGGCGACTTGTATCTGGAAGCATTGGCTAACAACTATTCCTTCAAACAATACAATCTGACCAAACGCTGCCTCTACCTGCTGGCCGGACTAAGCGAGTATAACGGAAAATTAAACGCAACTGTTTTTGAAACCCGGGAGCCCAAGCCCCAGGCAAAACAACATTTATATGATTATTCTTTCCTGTTTGGCGTTACCCTCAAAGACTATTTGCAGGAAACGGGAGACAGAGAGACAGCTGAGGACCTTTGGCCCGTTGCAAAAAAACAATTAGAATCAGCTTACCAATACCTGCAGGATGACGGAACAATGGATTACGAACGGGCATCCCGTGAATGGTGGATATTCTTCGATTGGAAAGACGGATTACACAGAGAAGTTGCTTTTCATGGCGTTACTGCTTTTGCTTTCAAAGAGACCTACGAACTGGCTAAATTACTGAACAAAGAAAATGAAGTCGCCCAACTTCCAGGACTCATCAAAAAGATGAAAAAAGCTGCCCGAAAGCATTTCTATAATCCTAAAACGAGTTTATTCACAGGCAAATTGAATGATCAGGTTTCTTATGCTTCCCAGATATGGATGATACTGGGAGAAATACCTACACAAAAAGAAGCTCAACGATCTTTAAAAGCCTTGAAAACAACAGAAAATGTCTGTACTCCGGGAGCACCTTACCTGTTCCATTATTACATTGAGGCCCTGATCAAAAGCGGAATGTCGCAAGAAGCCCGAGATGAAGTAGCGGAATACTGGGGAGGAATGATCCACAAAGGCGCTGATACATTTTGGGAAGTTTATGATCCTAAAAATGAGTTTTTATCTCCATACAACTTTTTCCCGGTCAATAGCTATTGCCATGCCTGGAGTTGTACGCCAACGTATTTCATCCGGAAATACCCTGAGATATTCCAGAAATAAACTTATATTTGTCTCTGTTCTAACTGAAAAACAGAGACATTATGAAAGTCAGAAACTCGTCAATTCCGCCTGACAGCTTGATAAATAAATATCTTCCGGCGAACTATTCGGATTCATTTGAATGTGAAATAATCTCAGACAAAGAGATCACCGCAGATGATATTCAGATTTCGCTCTGGACAGATATGCCAGATTGGGTTAATCAGCTTTTCAAACTGCGTAACCTTTTGGTTAAGCCATTCGGACTGAAAGGAGGAGAAGATAAAATTCAGGATTTCAAGGAAAGCATCAGATCCGGGGGAAGTTGTGGTTTTGCTGCTGTACCGGACAAATCACCACAGGAAACGATCGTACGATTGGATGACAAACACCTGTGTGCCTATTTATCTGTGCATATAGAAAACCTCGAAGAGAATCGCAAAAAGGTAAGAATCATTACAGTTGTGCATTTCCATTACTGGCTGGGATATGTTTATTTCTATACGATATGCCCGTTTCATTATCTGGTGGTCAGGAATATTCTTAAATACACGTTGAAAAAGTTCATCTAGATTTATTCCGGTATATAAAAGCCTGATCTTATCACCTACTAAATATCAACACCTTACAACAACACAAATCATTCACTGACCGAATTTTGAAAGATTTTGACCGATAGCTGAAACTCTTTCAGGGCAGGATTATATTTCTTTGCCAATGAAAAATCTATATATCATGAAGAACGTGTTTTTAATATCTGTTTTATTATCCGCATTACTGGGAGCCTGTACACCGGCAATGCAAAAAAGTGAACTATTCATGGAATTGCCGGATGATTGTCCGACACCCGACGGGATGGCAATTGCCCCTAATGGCGACCTGATCCTGGCCTGTCCGAACTTTGCCGATTTATCGAAACCCGCCTGCCTGATGCGGATCACTAAAGACGGGAAAATCAGTAAATGGATGAATGTACCCGTATTAGAAGAAACAGGTTGGGCTGCTCCCATGGGAATCACCTTCGATGATGAAGGGAACTTATTTATTTGTGACAACCAGGGATGGAGCGGAACTGATAAGGCCAGAAACAAAGGCCGAATCTTATGCTTAAAATTAGATGGCTACGAACTGAAAGAAGTTATCGAAGTAGCCACCGGTATGGAACACCCCAACGGCATCCGCTTCAGAAATGGGAAATTATATGTAACGCAAAGTTCCCTCTCCTCCATCCAGGATCCGTCCGGACTACTGGTAAGCGGAGTCTATTGCTTCGACAAGAACGATAAGAATATAAAAGTAACCAATACAAAAGCTGATAAAAACCTGCTCACAACCGTTATTACGAAAAACAAAGAAGTTCAGTACGGACTGGATGGAATCGTATTCGATAAAGAAGACAATTTATATGTAGGAAATTTTGGAGACGGCACCATTCACCGAATAACCATGGATTCCGATGGCAACGTTATCGGAAATGAGATATGGGCACAGGACCCGTCTCAACTACGCACCACCGACGGAATGTGCATGGATGACGACGGAAATATCTGGGTAGCCGACTTTTCTGAAAATGCAGTAGCCCGTATAGACAAGAACGGCCGCATTCAGCGTATCGCCCAAAGTCCGGATTGCGACGGCAGCGACGGCGGTCTGGACCAGCCGGGAGAACCGATCGTCTGGAACGGCCAGGTGATCGTTTCCTGCTTCGACATCGTGACAGGTCCCGACAAAGTAAATACCAAACACGACAAGCCTTTTACACTGGCTAAATTACAATTGAACTAACAGATCATAAACCTAAATAACATGAAACACTACTTATCTACATTTGCAGGTTCGGCAATATGCGGAGGATTTGCTTTCGGCATCTGGCCGGAACTCTGGAAAACATACGGTTTAATGGGAGGCTGGCTGGCTGCAACCCTTATTATCGGGATCATGTGGTACATGAACCATTATAACGGAGCCATATTAAATCCGGAAGGAAAAATATGGCTGGATCAGGGATGGTGTATCGGCTCTGCCGGCATAGCCTGGGGAATCGTCCGTTTCCAGGGTGATTTCACTCAGTTTTTCCTGGCTGTCCCCACTTTGTTTTGTTGTCTGATCGGAGGTACTTTAGCCGGAATAACTATCTGGATGATGCGTTCATGCGGTAATCGCCTGTCAAAAGAGGAGGATACAATATGAGCGAGTGGTTACAAACTTACAATGAATTGTTCGGCATGTACAATGCCGGTATCATAACCAGTATATTCGGTTCTTTCGCCGTCACTTTTACAGTTATATTCTGTTGGCCCAAACTGGTGAAAGATTTTGGAGCAAAAGGCGGATTTATTGCGGCTGCCTTAATTATAGGAACATTCTGGCTGGTGAATCACAAATTGCCCGGTTTCGGTTTCTCTAACGGTTTAGCTACCGATGTAAACGGATTACCCATGCAATTCAGCCTCATCCATCAGGGAGCCCGCGGAAGTGCCCCCTGGGTGGATATGGGCTGGGCTATCGCTATGGGATTTGTCGTATGTGATACACTCTGCGCTCCCAAAGGGAAACGTTTGGGATTATTGAAAGAGGCTTTCCCACGTTGGGCCGTTATTATTGCCGGCGGGATAGCAGGAGGCATTCTGGTCGGACTGACCGGATATACGAATGCTGCATTATAAATAAAATTCAAAGACCATGGCAAAATACGTCATTGCACACGATTTAGGAACAAGTGGCAATAAAGCCACTTTATTCAATGAAGAGGGCATGCTGGTTGCATCCCGTGTCGCCTCTTACCAGACCGTTTATGCCGCCGGTAACCGGGCGGAACAGGATCCGGCGGACTGGTGGAAAGCCATAACAGAAACAACAAATGCATTACTCCAACTCGTATCACCCGAAGAGATCGCCGGAGTTGCCCTGAGCGGCCAGATGATGGGATGCTTATGTATCGATAAAAAAGGGACTCCGCTTTCTCCCCACTTGTTGTACTGCGACCAGCGTTCACAGGAGGAAGAATCTTTCCTGTGCGAAAAAATAGACCCGCTTCATTTCTATGAAATAACAGGACACCGTATCAGCGCCTCCTATTCAATAGAGAAATTAATGTGGATACGGAAACATATGCCGGAAGTTTTTGCAAAAACGTACAAAATGCTGAATGCAAAAGACTACATCAACTTCCGCCTTTGCGGTACGATCGCCACCGACCCGTCGGATGCTTCCGGAACAAATGCCTACGATCTGAACAGATGGTCATGGAGCGAAGAGATCATAGAGGCAGCCGGACTGGATATCTCCCTCTTCCCGGAAGTCCGTTCTTCTATTGATGTTATAGGAGAAGTAACGGAGGAAGCAGCCAAAGCCACCGGACTCCGTAAAGGTACACCGGTTATCTGCGGAGGAGGCGACGGCAGTTGTGCCGGAGTCGGCGTAGGTTGCGTAGCCCCGGGGACATCCTACAATTATCTGGGCTCCTCCTCATGGGTTGCCCTGACGGTGGAAAAGCCGGTTGTAGACGAACAACGCCGTACTATGAACTGGGCACATGTCGTGCCGGGCATGCTGCATCCGTCGGGAACTATGCAGACGGCAGGCGCTTCCTATAACTGGATGGTGCAACAACTCTGCCTGTTTGAACAGGAAGAAGCCAGAATCAGGAAAGGGAATGTGTACGAACTGATCGACGAACAGATACGGAAATCTCCGGTAGGCTCCAACAAACTGCTGTTCCTGCCTTACCTGATGGGCGAACGTTCTCCCCGCTGGAACGTAAATGCCAAAGGCGCTTTTATCGGACTGACAGTAGGACACACGCATGGCGATATGCTCCGTTCCGTCATGGAAGGTATCACCCTGAACCTGGGACTTATCGTCAATATATTTCGCAGCCACGTCCCCGTAGAAAATATGAAGGTAATAGGAGGCTGTGCCAAAAATCCGATCTGGCAGCAGATGATGGCCGATATTTATCAGACTGAAATAAAAATCCCGAACTATCTGGAAGAAGCGACCTCCATGGGTGCCGCCATCCTGGCAGGGATCGGAGCCGGCTTATTCAAAGATTTCAGTGTAACCGACCGGTTTATCCATATCGACAAAAAGATCAGCCCTATCCCCGCCAATGTTGAGAAATACAAAGAATTAATTGCTGTTTTCGACCGGACGTACAATCATTTGAAAGATGTTTATACAGATCTGTCGGATTTAAATCTATAAGAATGAATATGAAAGGAAAAATGAAAAGCGTAATCGCAACAGCTCCCGGCATAGTAGAAATCCGGGAAATAGATATACCTGTTATCACTCCGTACCAGGCCCTGGTAAAAACAGAAATGGTCGCTTTGTGCAATGCCACCGATAGCAAACTGATAGCCGGGCATTTCCCGGGGGCAGATCGGTTCCCGATGGCTTTAGGCCATGAAAATGTCGGCATTGTAATAGAAGTCGGAAGTAAAGTTCGAAATTTCAAGGTAGGCGACAGGGCGATCGGCGGATTGAATGCCACCTTTACGACACTGGGGCTGAACAGTGCCTGGGGCGGTTTCAGTGAATATGTCGTAGTAAACGATTTCGAAGTTTTGCAGGAAGAAGACCTTGCCACTCCGGAACAAGGCTGCTGGGACAGCTTCGAAATACAGAATGCAATACCGGCCGATATACAGCCGGAAGAAGCGGTCATTGCCTGTACCTGGCGTGAAATAGTGGGTACATTCAAAGACTTCCGCCTGGAACCGGGAAAGAAAGTGATGGTATTCGGTGCCGGTCCTGTCGGGTTGAGTTTTGTGAAACTCGGCAAACTATTCGGTCTCGGACAAGTGGATATTGTCGACATGCTACCTGCCAAACTGGAACTAGCCAGACAAATGGGTGCTGATAATGGCTATACGCCGGCTGAGATTGCGACACCCGAATTTATCGCTACCGCAAATCGTTCATACGATACGGTCATCGACGCTGTCGGCCTGCCTTCCATCGTCCATTCGGCCCTGCCCCTTATAAAAATGGCCGGAGATATTTGTGTATATGGGGTAATGACAAAGAATCCGACGATCGACCTGGACCAGGCTCCTTACAATTTCAACCTGTTCATCCACCGCTGGCCGACCCGTTCGGAAGAGAAACGGGCAATGATAGCGCTGACCGAATGGATACGCGAAGGCCGGCTGTCCGCATCCGATTTCATCTCCCACCGCTTTAAGATAGAACAAATAAACGAGGCCTTGGAAGCCATAAAACGTAACGAAGTTATAAAAACAGTTTTAACATTCTAAACATCATTTATCATGAACGAAATAATAGCGAACTTATCAGTAAAACAATTGGCAGGAATGATCGACCATACTTTCCTGAAACCTTTCGGCACAGCAGAAAACATTGAGAAACTATGTGCCGAAGCACGCAAATACGAATTCGCCATGGTTGCCATCAATCCGGCGGAAGTAGAAACCTGCGTCAAACTGCTGGAAGGTTCGCCCGTCCGTGTCGGTGCAGCCATCGGCTTTCCGTTAGGACAGACCACGACCGAATGCAAGGCTTTCGAAACACGCGACGCTATCGCTAAAGGAGCAACAGAAATAGATACAGTAATAAATGTACGCGCGTTACAAAAAGGCTGCCTGGATATTGTAAAGAAAGAAATCGAAGAGATGGTTGCCATCTGTAGACCGGCAGGCGTTATCTGCAAAGTAATTCTGGAAACCTGCTATCTGTCGGATACCGAAAAGGAAACAGTCTGCCGGATAGCCAAAGAGGCTGGAGTTGATTTTGTTAAGACCTCGACAGGTTTTGGAACAGCCGGTGCGACAGTAGAAGATGTAGCCCTGATGCGCCGTGTAGTTGGTCCGGAAATCGGAGTAAAAGCGGCTGGCGGTATCCGCGACCTCGATACTGCTTTAGCCATGATCAAGGCAGGAGCAACCCGCATCGGTACATCCAGCGGAGTTACTATTGTGGAGGCTTATAAAAGTGCTATTAAGTGAAAATCCCCACTAGCATGGGGATAATTCCCCATTGCAAAGGGGATTATTCCCCACTCTAGTGGGACTTTTTCCCCACAAATAAAAAATAAGTGGGGAAAAATGACTTCCGTTTGCCAATTCCGGCAAACCAATAATAACAAAGAAGGGAGTAATAGAAATGAATAACTTACACAAAATAGGATTAGGACTTATGCTTCTCATTCTGGCTGCTTGCCAGAATAAGGAAAAGGCATGTAAGGACCATCACCCTGCCGACAAGCAGGAATTTATAACAGACATACAAGACCGGTTTAATAAAATAAAGGCAACCGAAGGTCTGGTTTCAAAAGACAGCACTGCCACCCTGATCCGGGAGGCACATCTGCATTTCTATCACCACTATCCGGTTTACTACGACTGGTGGTTACAGGATGGAAGCGATGTAAAATGGTTTGACAAAACATTGCCCGAACAAATTTCAGAGCGCTTACAAAAATTGCAGCAGGAAAGCCAAGTCACCGACACGCCGGAAAGTATAACACAGGCTTTATCCGCCTATCTGGATGCCTGTAAAGCAAGAAGGGAACAGCGGCTGGCATCCTTTATTAAAAACACTCCCGAAGTCGTATTTACCAAATTCCGCACACTTCGCCCTTCCTTTTTCGCTTATACGGAAGGTCTGTCGGATGCCCGTGCAGAATGCAACTTCTTTGCTGGTGGCGAGCTGACTTATTTCAAAATGGACGGGATCTGGGCAAAGGAAGAAACATTATTGAAAGATACAGCCGGCGTCTTCCGGGATCCGGATGTTCATTTCGACGGTAAACATATTCTTTTTGCCTGGAAGAAATCCCAAAAGGAGGATGACTTTCACCTCTATGAAATGGAAATGCCGTCGCGGAAACTGAAACAGATCACTTCCGGTCTGGGATTTGCCGATATAGAGCCGATCTATCTGCCCGACGAAAATATCCTGTTCAATTCGACCCGCAACGGAAGTGCAGTGGATTGCTGGACTGTAGAAGTCAGCAACCTCTATCTCTGCGACCGCGAAGGACGTTATATGCGCCAGGTTGGTTTCGACCAGGTACATACATCAAACCCGACACTGCTCGATGACGGACGGGTGGTCTATACCCGCTGGGAATACAATGACCGTGGCCAGGTATTCATGCAACCGCTTTGCCAAATGAATCCGGACGGTACCGGACAAGCGGAATACTATGGCGGGAACAGTTTTTTCCCAACCACACTCACCCACACCCGGCAAATTCCCGGAACACGGAAAGTGATGGCGACAATCCTGGGACATCACACTCCCCAGCATGGCAAACTATGTATCATCGACCCGGAAGCCGGACGTGACGAGAATGAAGGCGTCATGCTGGTTGCCCCTCTCCGGAAACCGGAAGCCTTAAAAATCGACGCTTACGGGCAGTTCGCCGACCAGTTCCAGCATCCTTACCCATTGAATGAAAAGGAGTTTTTAATATCCTATACCCCCTTAGGTTACCATGTAGGTCATCCGATGGAATTCAGTATTTACTGGATGACACCGGACGGTGAACGGGAACTGCTGGTTTCAGACGCCAGCATATCCTGTAACCAACCGGTCTTGCTGTCCGAACGTGAACGTCCTTTCCAGCGCGTAGACAATGTGGACTATACAAAAGATGAAGGTGTCTATTATATGCAAAATATCTACGAAGGCAACGGCTTGAAAGGTGTTCAGCCCGGAACAATCAAAAAACTAAGAATTGTAGAACCCATCTACCGGGTAGCCAGTATCGGTGCAGCTTACGGTTTTGATGCGGGTGGCGGCGGACATGCCTTCTCCCCGGTAGGTGTCGGCAACGCCAGCTGGGATGTAAAACGTATATTGGGAACTGTCGATGTTAATCCCGACGGTTCGGCTTTCTTTAAAGTTCCTTGCCGTACTCCGTTGTATTTCCAGGCATTAGACGAGAACAACCGGGTTGTGCAAACCATGCGTAGCTGGTCGACGCTGCAACCGGGAGAAACGCAAAGTTGCGTAGGCTGCCATGAACATAAAAACACCGTTCCGATAGCCTCGCATCCGGTATCTATGGCGATGAACACAGGTATTCGTGAAATCAAACCGGAAGGTATCGGCGACCGCTGTTTCAGTTATATCAAAGAAGTTCAGCCCATTTGGGACGCTCATTGCATTTCCTGCCACGACGGGGTAAAAAGCAAGCTAAGCCTGAAAGGTGAGTTAAAGGTAGTAGACCAGCAGACGAAGCGTAAATTCTCAGACTCCTACCTGAACCTGACTCATGCCCGTCAAATGACCAGAGATAACGACTCCTGGCAGGGAGACGCTCATCATCCGGAAGTGAACTGGATCAGCAATTTATCGGAGCCGACTTTACTTGCCCCTTATTTTGCCGGTTCCAATACAAGTAATCTGATCAAGCGACTTGAAAACGGGCATGGCGGCTGCAAATTGAGCAAGGAGGAAATGGAAACGATCGCTTTATGGATCGACCTGTGTGTTCCGTTCATCGGAGATTACCGGGAAGCGAATAACTGGACACAGGAAGAAAAAGAGTATTATACTTATTATGAGAAGAAACGGGAAACATCCCGTGCTGCGGAAAAAGAAAATATCCGCCAGTATCTTCAATCGTTAAAAGCTAAGAAGTAATGATCATGAAAATAAACTGGACCTATATAGCCTGTCTCTCCCTGACCATTCTGACCGGATGCAGCGGAGATGATATTTTTGCTCCGGACCATATCTGGAATGCCGGAAAGCAAGGCGGACTCCTGGTGACAAACCGGGATAAAAAAGAAATATACCTCATCGACGCCAATTTCAATAAAACCGGGACAAAAGCGGTATTATCTGCCCCGGCAAACGATCTGGCGGAAACACCCGACCAGCATCTCTGGGTGGTGTGTGACGGTGCAGACGGTTCTCTGTGCGAATTGGACGGAAAAGATTTATCCGTCATATCGGATACCCGATTGGGACATACACCCTCCGCCCTGTTATTCAATAAACGAACTGCATCCTTGTGGACTACGCTGCGTTTCAATAATGAACTTTGGGAAGTTTCTCCGAAAACAAAAGAAGTACTGAACCGAATTCCCGTTGGACGTGAACCGGTAGACCTGGTCTCATTTGCAAACGACAGCATGCTGCTTGTAGCCAATAACCTGCCGGAAATGTCGTCGCTTGCTTATCCGGTCGCCTGTCAGTTGGATATTGTGGATGTGAACCATAAAAAGGTTGTGAAACGATTACAACTCCCGAACGGTTCGACTGATGTAAAAGCCCTGGCAACAGACAGTAAAGGCGACTATGCATATGCCGTCCATTTGCTGGCACGCTACCAGCTCCCGACCAATCAGGTGGATCGTGGATGGATGAGTACCAATGTTCTATCTGTCATCAACCTGCATTCACAGGAAGTGGAAAACACTGTTTTACTGGATACTCCCCAGAAAGGAGCCTCAAATCCCTGGAATGTCGTTGTTTCACCGGACGACAGCAAAATATGGGTGGCAATTTCCGGCACCCACGAACTGGCCTGTATAGACAGAGCGATGTTGCATAACCGTCTGGCACAGGTAAAAGAAGGAGGAAAAGCAACGCCTTCGACAAAAGATTATGCACATATCCGGGATGATGCCGGCTTCTTATACGGTATCCGCGATTTTTACAAGACACAAGGTAAAGGTCCCCGAGCCTTACACGTCACTCCGGATAAAGTATATACGGCAAATTACTACACCGGTGAATTGGTAGCCTTCAACCAAAGTGGAAAAGAGATGGTTTCTTCTTCATTGGGAACTCCTCTCGTTTCCACTCAAAAAGGCAAAGGCGACATGTATTTCCATGACGCATCGATCGGTTTCCAGGGATGGCAGAGTTGCGCCAGTTGTCATCCGAATGATGCCCGGATGGACGGACTGAACTGGGACCTGCTGAATGATGGAATGGGGAATCCTAAGAACACCAAGACGTTAGTCCTCTCCCATCAGACACCGCCCTGTATGGTTTCCGGAATCCGTAAAGATGCAGAAACCGCAGTTGTTTCGGGAATCAAATATATTTTATTCTCGGCTTCAACCGAAGAAGTGGCTCCGGCTATCGATGCCTATCTGAAATCGTTATCCCCGGTTCCCAGTCCCCGGCTGGTGAACGGCAACCTGTCGGAAGCGGCAAAGAGAGGCAAAGCTCATTTTGAAAAAGATTGTTCTTCCTGCCATTCCGGAACCTACTACACAGATATGAAACAATATAAAGTGAGCTGGACCAACGGACCGGACGAGCATGTCAAAATGGATGTTCCCGCCCTGAACGAAGTATGGAGAACAGCCCCCTATTTATATGACGGACGTGCTTACACAATGCAGGATATGCTGAAAATACATGCTCCGGCAGAAACATTATCCGAAAGCGAACTGAATGACCTGGCAGAATACGTATTATCTTTATAATCAATAAAAGATCATGAGAACCATTATTTATACACTCATTCTTTCCTGTATCTGTTGCCTGGCAACCGTGGCCCAGTGCGGGAATTTTGCCGGAGCAGACTATTCGCAGGGGATAGTGTTCATTATGGAAAACAACCGGATCGTCTGGCAGCATAAAGCTCCGGAATCGAATGACATCTGGGTATTACCCAACGGTAACCTGTTATTTTCTACCGGTAAAGGTGTACTGGAAGTCACCCGTCAGAACGACACTGTTTTCCATTATGCTTCCGAAAGTCCGATCTTTGCCTGCCAGCGGTTGAAGAATGGAAATACTTTTATCGGAGAATGTAATGCCGGACGTTTGCTGGAAGTATCTCCCGAAGGAAATATTGTCAGTGATATATGTATTTTACCGGAAGGCATTTCAGACGGGACATTTGCTTTTATGCGCAATGCCCGGAAACTGGATAACGGACATTATCTGGTCGCTCATTACGGCGATGAATGTGTCAAAGAATATGACCGGGCTGGCAAAGTTGTATGGCAGGTAAAAATACCCGGTGGCCCACATTCCGTAATCCGACTGCCGGATGGACACACATTGGTCGCTGTTGCCGATAAGACACAAAATCCCCGCATCGTGGAGCTGGACAAACAAGGTAAAACCGTTTGGGAAATATCCAACAAGGATATTCCCGGTAAACCGTTGAAGTTTCTGGGAGGTATGCAATATTTCCCGGACGGACGCTTGTTGTTTACCAATTGGGTAGGACATGTCAACCCTGAACAACGGAACCATCTGTTTCTTGTAGACAGGGAGAAAAATATTCTTTGTACAGTAGAGAACCGGGAAGGAATACAAACCATGTCATCTGTATTCAGCCTCGATGAAAACGGGAAATCGTACCATTAAAATACATAAAAAAATAGGCAGTCATCACTTACTGATAACCGCCTGTTTTTTTATGTGATCGGGCTGGGATTCGAACCCAGGACCCACAGCTTAGAAGGCTGTTGCTCTATCCAGCTGAGCTACCTGACCATCCTTATTTGCGGTGCAAAGGTAGCATTAATATTTATATTTGCAAACAGGAAAGTCTTTTTTTTCATCAGAAAGGATATCCTACTGCAAAATGCCAGGCAAAATTATTCTTTAAATTAGGATTCAGAATAGCCCACCGGTCTTTTCCACGTACCTGTGGATTATAGGCTTTCATACCTGTATCAAAACGAATCAGGAAGAAATCGAAATCCAGACGCAATCCCAAACCGTAAGACACAGCTATCTCCTTATAGAAACGGGAAAAATCGAAGTTTCCATTTTTATGATCCTTATCCGGCTTCATCATCCAGACATTTCCTGCATCGACGTAAGCCGCCAGTTCAAATTTCCAGAACATCTTGGTCCGGTATTCCAGATTCAAGTCCAAACGGATATCCCCAACCTGGTCGGCAAACGATGTAACGGAGTCTGCCAACATTCCTCCTGGCCCCAATGACCGGACAGACCATCCGCGGACGCTGTTCGCCCCACCGGAGAAATAACGCCGTTCAAAAGGCAGCATCCTCGCATTTCCATAAGGATAACCGACACCTACTCCCACATGAAATGCGATCTTATTACGACTATCCAATACATAACTTTTGCTGAAATCAACATCCCCCTTTACAAACTGTGAATAGTTAATTCCAAACAGATTATACAATCCGTCCTTATCTTTCTTTGCATTCGTTATCTTGGAAAACGCATACAACAAGTTACCGGCCATCTCGAAAGACACACGCAAAGAGTGTGTATTCCTCAAACGGTTCTGAGGATTATAATTCGTAAATGAATAGGTATAACCGGAACCAACGACAAACTGGTCCGTAAAATTATATATCCGGGTAGAGTTAGGCAGACTCTCTTCAAAATCATGATCGATCTTCGGCAAATGCACATAATCGATATCCAGCAATTTAAATACATGCCGTGCTTGTGTATTCGAGCGTTCCTGCCAGATATAACTCCATCCGCCGGAAAGGATCGCACGTCTGTACTCCGGACGTGTCTGAATACCGTAGCTGACTTTCAACTCCGTAGAAGCACGCACTCTTCGTTTAAAACTTTCATTGACAAAGGGAAACAGAAAACGAGGAAACAGAACAGACGCCTCCGCTCCTAACTCCCAATAGCTGCCGCCCGCCGAACTCTTAGATAAGGCCTCATAGGCTCCACGCACTTTCGTTGATAAAATTTCCGAACCTCTGAACAGATTCCTGTGCTGATAATTCACACTGGAGGCAAAACCGAAATCTCCGGCCGAGTTCGTTCCTTCCAGATCAACACCAAAACCTTGTAGCTTTGCCGGAGAAGTCAGGATGGTACAATTCAACATCATCGTGTCGCGTTCTTCCACTTCCGTAAAACGTATATTTACATTCCTCAATGCGCGGAGAGCAGCAAACGAAGAGTAAGTTTGTTCAACAGCCCGTTCATTGAATAACCTGCCGGGAGTTATATAAGTACTTCTACGTAAAACATTTGGGCGGATAGTTCTACCATTCTCTCCGTAGAGAATCTGTAAATCTCCTGCTTTCACCGTATCGGCAGAAGCAAACGATAAATCACTCTGCGTCTGATTCAGCGGATCATAATCTGTCACAATCGTTACATCTTTGATATAATATTGACGATGCAGGGTATCGACAACAGAACCGTCCGGCTTTAATTTACGGTAAGGTTTAAGAACCATATCCAAATCCACAATATTTCTATTGTAGGAACTATCAGCCAGATAAGCCAGGTAATCACGATTAAATGCATAATATCCTCTTCTACGGAGCAATGTCGTGATGCGTTGCCGCTCCTTATCCAGTATATCCCTGTCAAACAGGGAACTGTCTTTCACCAAAGAGGTATAGTCTTCCGGATATACCCGAAAAGCCGAAGAGGCAGCCGAGCGCTTGGGTGCTTTCAGATGGGCAATACTGTCAATCTTCGAATCATCCAGTTCCATCGTATAATTATGTATCCGGTAAGGCTCATTCGAATCAATCTTATAAATGACAACCGCCTTCTTCTGCCGCGAAGTATCTATCTCGGCCGAGACCTCCGCATTCACGTATCCTTTATTGATAAAGAACCGCCTCAACTCATCCGTCGATTGCTCCACCAATGTAGTATCCAGAATAACAGGCGGCTCCCCAATCCGACGGAGCTGCTTGCTAAGCCAACGTTTTTCATTCCGGCCCGACCAGTCATAAACAAAAAGCTGCCATTTCATCAACCCGAACACTTTAAAGTTCGGTTGCTGTCTGAGATATGGCTTCAACTCATTTGTTCTATAAGATTTATTATCGGAGACAATCTCTACTTTATCCAGCAGATATTCACCGTCACCGACATATTTCGTCGTACTACAGGCGGCCAGTATCCAAACAAGGCATATGAAATATAGTATATGGAGGATTCCCTTCATTATTCGAGCTTTTACGCAGGCAAATGTAGCTGAAATTATTCAGAAAGCCAACTAGTCAATACAAGATACAATAAAGGGGATGCCTTTTTCAATAAAAAAATGGCGGCCATTAATAATATGACCGCCATTCAGTTACAAATATCTATGAAGATTTATATTGTATCCACAATTACTTAACCTCCATTTTCTCCGAACATACCTGTGTTACACTTTCGGCTTTGACGATATAAATGCCGGGAACCAAGTCTTTGACATAGACCGTCTGCATATTCAGATTATCCAAATAACGCAAACGCTGTCCGGAGACGCTATAGACGGAGATCCGGGTAAGCGGATCAACCGATGAAACCACAATCTGACCGTTTCCATTGGCATAACATACAATCTCGTTGCGAGCAATCACCTCGTTCGACGTAGCGATCGAGCCATTCAGGAAGTAGCGTCCGGAAGTATTGCCGGAGACAGTCAGGGTCAAACCGTCAGTCACCGGATAGACCTTGCCACTCTGCTTGTCTACGAATGTAACATTCTGCATATCTCCCGACAGCTTGAAACTCAGCTCTACCGGAGAAGCATCTTTACCATAGATGCCGACCGGAATATCTTTGAGTTCCGGTGTCACGTTGATAGCTGTCATCTGATTACCGGCAAGTGTATAAACTTGCGGAGCGGCGACTTCCTCATTGATCAGCAAGGCTGCATCTTCACCTTCTATATAGCTGTCTGATGCTGTAACAAGACCTGCCACAAGCGCTGTGTTATGTACACCACCACGGCTGGCAGTGATACGCAATTGAGGCAATGTCTTTTCTGATGCCGCAGCAGTAGCAGAACGCAAGCCGACTTTCTTTCCTGAAGTGGGGGCTTTGGCTATCATATCAGTAGTAAATACAGCATTTTTCAAATCATTTTTAATAAATGATTGAAGAGGAGCTACATAGTTTGGATCGTCACTTTCTGTGGATAATTTATACTCGTCACCTGCAATATTGGTTATCGTAGTATTGCCACTCATAATATAATATGTATTATTTGTTGAATGGTTAGCATCGAAGAACTTTTTCATATCCAAATGCGACATAAACGGATTACCCAACATACCAGTTGTTGTAACATTCAAACTTGTTGTATCGGGACTAAAATAAAAACGTCCATTACCCTGTCGATTTTTACTAGTTATATTCTTTTCATCTTCGCTTGTCTTATTGTCGTTTTCATAATAATGATATAATACATCAGCTTTAGGCAAACGGAATAATACACTCTCCTTTTCAAGCTTCGATGACGCCTTTGTTCCGATAGAAAATCCGGAACCCGAAACAAACGGAACATCTACATCATTATACAAATTCGACCAATTGGCTAATTCTCCATAATTAACTTCATCTTTCGGATAAATAACTTTTACAGAAGTACTATTCCACCCACGCATATAAACAGCAGGTTCCCAACGAGTATAATCTGTTGTATTATATTTGATATCTTCAAATGCAGGAGTCTCTTGCCGTGCATATTTACCGATACCATTATTACCTGTCGGCAAATACATATCTCCCGAAACAACACCTTTCAAAGGTGAAGCAAGCATATACCAACGGTTCGGATCCGTTTCGTAGTCTACATGAGCTTTGTTGTAGGTCAGGTATTCCGTATGCAGGATTTCCGATTCGGGTTTGATATAAATTTCATCGCAGGTGTTACCGTAGAAACGGACACAAGAGTAGGAATGGCCTTGTTTTTTATCCGGATTCTCAAAATTAATACCTTCTCCGAACAACTCCTGTTCATAATCTGGATCGGCCAACAAGTCATATTCGATATTCTTGGTGGCAGAACCGATAGTTGCATCCATGTTTGTCGGAGCCATATCCAACAAGACAGTCGGATCTGTTCCCCGTTTACTCAATTTGTACAAATGGGGATAGGCAGCATAAGCATTGCCATCAATAGCATAATTGCCATCCTTGTCTTTTGCTTTACCATAAATTGTCACTTTCGTGAAACGCATTGGGGTGTAGGCTTCTGGATGTGTGCCATTGGCCTCGGCTCCTTCCTTATCGCCCGACATATAAAGTTCTGCATTTTTAGAACGTCTCCAATGTTTCAAATCGTCGTTGTTCCAGTTGTGCATGCCGTTTTCGCTTCCCACCCAAGTCACGTATTCGGGAACGATTTTAAGGGTGAGTTTCATAGAACCTCTATGAACTACAACTCCGTTTCCGTTTCCATCTTTTACAGCGTATGGTATTTCAACCATATACCAGAAACCTTCACGGAAACCTTCTTTCGGTTTAACAGCCAAGTCTTCAAATTTGATTTTGAAATAGTTTTTATCCCATTTCGGTTTAGCATCCGTAGCTACATATTCATCTCCAAAACCGTCCAATGTAGCAACTTCCTTATTAACTAAACCATCTCTCCTTTCTTGATCCGAAGTTTCGCAAACCATTATTTTACTATTCTCCGTATCTACAACAAACCTTTCATCTACTGCTGATTTACGGATATGAACAGGGATACGCAATGTTCCCTGATTTGCCTGCATATCCTGTATTTGGATTAAGCCAAGACGTACAGAACGGACAGGAGAACCGTCTTCCGGATCTTTATCAGGCTGAGGATCTTTAGGTTCTTCAGGTGTATCGGGATCATCCGGATCGTCAGGATCGGGTACATCGGGATCACCCGGATCGATAGTCGGAGGTGTACCACCTAAATCAAATTGAACTGGTTTTGAACAATACAATGTTTCTTTTATAGGTTGCCCATTAGCCATTTGATTTTCTTGTGCCCGAATAACAACAGATTGATATCCCAAATTCATTGTATATTCAAAACTAGACTCACCTAATATAAGCCTCCATTCTTTCTCCTTATTGTTATCATCCTTTATTCCATACTTTTCATCCAACAAACGCTTAATAGCTTCTTTATCTGCAACACTGTTTTCTTTCGTAAGTTCACTCAATGCATCTTGAATTGAATAAGAACCTCCATTAGGCAAAACTATCATACCCTTTGCTGTAAACTCATCAAGTGTCCCCAAGAACCAATTGAATTTAGCATCTTTCAACTCCAAAAAATCATTTGCTTCTATACTCTCTTTATACCAAAATTTTCCGGTTATAGTATAAGTTTCATTAACTACAGCATCCTCTGGTTTAATAACCTCCGTTTGTCCATGCGTTATCTCATAATTACTATTTGAAATAGTCAATTGGAAAGGATTACCAATCAGGGCACACTGATTATCTGTAATATCTAAATCACTTTCTGTCAAAGGATTTGTAGACAGTCGAGCAATATAATCTACTCCAGGTTCTAATTCTCTATCTTCTATATCAAGATAAACCGGAGCTGATGCTATCTTTGGATTAGGAAGATCCTTGTTTAACTCATAATCAAATGTTTGAGTCCACACCATATCTTCCAATTTAGTAGAAACATAGGAAGTACGATAGTTCTGTTTACCACTAGCTCTTAAATTAGTATAGTTTATTTGTATTGGTTTACTTTTATCACTTTCCTTATAAACCGAATAATAAATACTTGTAAAATAATCAATAGCATCATCAGGCTTATCTTTAAGATAATCTTGTAATAACTGTGGTAAATCCTCCTTTTTCACACGCTGATTTAACGGAACTTTTTCTCCTTTTTTTAATCCCAACACGTCTAATGCACGATTATAATCTGTCACAAATCGCAGCGTATTAATATCGGTTTCACACAGATCTCCTGCCTTAACAAGATCTACCTGCGGCTTCGTTTTGAAGATACGAATGTCATCGATAGCGTAGTCAGCACCGTCGGTGTGAGGTTCGTTGTTTTGGATTTCAAGGTGGAAATTTGTATATCCATCCAAACTTTTGTCAATAACAAAAGAATAACAAAGTTGTTGCCATTGCATAAGGTATGTATTAAAATCTCCACTTTTGCCATAATCCGTTAGTGCATCTCCAGAAGTAAACCTATGAAGAATAACCTCCTTTCCATCTCCATCTTTAGCTTTAAAAATCAAATTTAAATTTGGAGCTAAAGGCAACACATTTCCTGTAACATTATTTGATGAATATCCTGGACGTGTCATATCTGCTAACCAAGCCGTTACAGTAATTTCCGTATCTGAACAAATGTCACTTATAGGAACATCAACCAATGTTCCAGGATCATCTGACGCATCTATATAATAAAAATAACCATATTCGTTTTTACCAGATTCTTTTGCTATAGCATGAGTTCTATCATAAAACTCAAACTCCTTCTTTTGATAATAAGGATTCAATGCCGGAACCCAAACATAACATTTATTAAAATCCAATTTATCTGTATTCGCAAAAACAATAGGAGATTGCGTAAAGCCTGTTGAATAATTAGGGACATTGGCACTCCTATATAACCCATATACATTTTGAAGGGATAATTGAGAGAATTTGCCTTGTGTATAGGTACCCGCAGGTCGTTCCAAAGAAGATATATTTTTATTCATAAACCCATAGGAAGTCTGCGCTAAATCATAGGTTCCAAAAGGGTTTACAGACATATTATTTTCCCTTGTTAATTCTGTCTTGACATCATCTTGATCAAAATCAACATTTCCAATCTCTACATATTTAGATTTATTATATCTAGGCCATCGATCTATATTTGCTTCTTTATCTGCTATCTCTGTCTCTAACTTAAAACCTACATTTTTCTTTGGAGAAAAATTAAACTCAGCTACTTCCTTAGAATGAGTTCCTGTTTCATCTACAACTATTACACTTACATTAATTACTCCTCCATCATAATACCCTGTTTCTTTACCACCTTCTTCATAAGGAATTCTTTGAACTTGTTGGGAAGATATAGTAGCATTTCTTGTTACGAGTTTAAAATCATGATAATCTGTATCTTTTCCTTTTACTTGATATTGAAATTTTTTCCCTTGATATTGTTCACTTCCTTCCATCCAAAAATAATTTTCAGGAGCAGATGGCATCAAAAAGTTTATAGACTTACTCTCCGCTGGATAATCTATATCAAAAACATCCTTTTCTTTATTTATACAATCCTTTGCTGATTTTATTTCATAAATAAAACGTTTCAACAATGTTGGTTCATTATATGTACCTTTGATATCATTATCGCTTCCTGATAAATCCAAACTTCCATTATTATAAACACTAACATCACAATATACCCTATCTCCACCTTTATAATCAGCAGGTAAAATATATTCTATTGTGGACACATCCATGCCACATCCTCCCAAGTTTAAATCTTTTCTTAATCTATTAGACCAAATCAATCCCTTCTCATCTTTAACTTTACAAAAAACATTACTAGATGAATACGTTGCATTTGGATCTGAATTAATAAGTCCCCCTCCACGAGCAGCAGCTTCTTTGTTTGAAAAGATCCTTTGTTTATAAGAAATATCACCTTCCCCTTCAATATACCAATGGACAAACCAATTATATCGTGGATCATTATCAGATCCTTGATTAATTGTCAATTCTGGAATACTTAGTTCTCGCTTATCTGATACATAAATAGTTTTAATAGAAGAAAAAACCTCATCATGATTATCCGAATGAATCAATTCGATCGTCGGTCTGTCAACATCCGTCTGCCCCCAAGCCATCCAGCCCCCGCCGGTTAGCAGGGCTAACGACAAGAGTAGCATCCGGAGCCACCTGTCATATTTTATTTTATTTCGTTTCATTGTATTCTAATTTTGTTGTTATATCTGTTGTTTTTATATTTTGAACGGCTTAATAAGTAAGCCGAAATCTACTTACTAAGTAGACCCTACCTCTACTTAGTAAGCAGATGAGCGTCTACTTATCGAGTAGATGGACATCTATGGGTCGAGTAGACGAGCGTCTACGGGTCGAGTAAATTTTGCAGGCCTCGATAACCTGCAAAATCTCGCTTAAGGTTGCGATTGGGCCTGCTCGAATATCTCCGCAAAATTCAACGTAACGGGGAAAACGGATATCGTCCGAACGCCGCTGGTCGCTTTCAACTTAAAGGTAAGTGGGCCTGTTGCATTTATGGCATAACCGGCCATACGTCCTGTTATAGTTGTACCGGCTAATTGCAAGTCCTCTATCAACCATTCTGGATTTTCAATACTTCTATCAATAGACCATTGAATATTTTCCGGTACTGGTGTCCCTTCATTCAACGATTTCAATTCTATAATTTCTATCGTAAACGGACCGCCACCATACAGCGTACCATTCAAACCCTCCAGCTTGGATGTTAATACGGGATAACCACCGATCGGCGGATTTTCTCCTTTCAACGTCAAAGTCAAGCTGTAGCCACAAACCCACAAGTTCAGGTTCCAGATATGATTGCGTTTGACTTCCGTGTTTTCAGTAAACCTTATTCCGCTATGCATACCAGAACCATGATAAACATTGTCCTGGCTTGTTGTTTTAAAATCAAGTTTAAAGCCATTTTGCATACTGGATTCAAATACATACATCCAACCGGAGGTATATTCATCCAGCTTATCCCCCATCGGTTGCAGCGTTTTTGTCTCCGCAGGTAAAAAATCCACATCACCTTTTCCAGACCAATCCTTGATAGATCCTCCCAACAAAAGTGTTTTATTATTGAAAGAACCCAACGTAAGACCATCCAACTTCAACCCGTGGTTTGTCGCATTAGTGACCTTCACCTGCAAACGACTCACTAAACGGGTAAGTTCGATTCTTTTCTTTACCGAAGAAGAAACCTCCCACGTCTCAGCGTAACTCATCGGAAGATAAACTTTTTTTTGCTTCGGGTCAAAACCACCTTCAGGCCAGGAGACCTCTTCCGGCAGCTTCGGTATCTCATCACCTTCTTCTGCTGCGATAACAGCATTTAGCATCTCATTCTTCAGCGACTCCCAATTGGCAAAGGCATAAATCCGTTTCGTACCTTGGGGCAACCGGAACTCTTCGGAAGTCCAACTTGTCAGTTCACCCTCTTTAGCCTTCTCATCATTCGTTAAATCGGGCAAAAACTTCTTCTCAATCTTTTGGGTAGAATTATTGACAATCAGCACGGCCAGTGAATGAATCTGTTCACCCGACAAAGCATTATCGTCTTTCTTTTCTACCTCCTCACCTTCGTCAGCTTTCGTTTGCAGCGGGGACATAACATCCGCTATGCCCACTTGCAAATCCACCTCCACCATTTCGGGAAGGTCCAGGTCGCCGGAGCCACCCTTCTCGCCACTCACACAACCGAAGGCGAGAAAAGCAAGCAGGCAGACAACCGCTGACAGGTTCCTATATGGATTCAATCGACCTTTCATAATGTCATCTCCTCATTTCCAAGTGTCAAGTCTTCCAAACGAACAATCCAGTCGTCAACGATCACCTCAAGACAATGTGCCCGTCCGCCGACAATGTCGACGTATGCTGTGATGACATACTCGTCTTGCCGATCCAGATACTCCTGCCCCGGTAGTTTATGAGAAGCGATCTGTGTCAATTTCAGGAGTTCCGTGAGACTGACGTTGATAAACGGCGTCTCCTCGCTCGCATAACGGATACGAAGCGTGCCGGTGTTGTTGTCGATCAAACGAAGCGTATTCAATTCCGTGCAGACAGCCTCATACTTAACCGTTTCGCTGCCGGAGGCTTTCACTTCCTCTACTTGTTGCAGATAAGGCAACCAGGTGATCCGCGTAGGAGAAACCGGTTCATTGTGCGCATCAAGATCGCCGTTTGTAGTAGTAACAGCAAAGTCGAATGCATCCGACGTCAGTTTCGTTCCCCGGTTGGCATCGATCAGTATGAAACGGATCTTATTGGTATTCTTTACCAATGGGAACTCGGTATCGGTAGTACCTCCGATAGGTATCGTATATTCCAGTTCCCCTTGAAAAAGACCGGACAATTCGCGGTCGACACGATTTTCCACCATTTGTACCGACATACGGAAGTCATCGATAGAAGAACCGGGGGCCGGTTCCGTCCACGTATAATCCTGAGCGTTCAAACCGGCCCAAGCCAACAGGCGGTAATCGCCCGGGTCAAGTTCGCTCAGATCCACTTCGTTCTTTTTTAACTCTTCCCCCTCGATCAGGCGAGATGAAAGAAACTTGCCTTCAGCACTATAAATATACAAACGAACATTTTTTGCTGCCTCCTGATTCTCCATTTCATAGGCAAATGCATCGGCATGTTTGATATTATGCCGGTAAACAAAACGGAGTGTATGCCGGCAAAGAGGCAATTCATCATGGATATAATCGCATGAGGCCAACCCGGCCAGGCACAACAATACCAGTACCGGGAAAAAGATATATTTTGTTGTTATTGATTTCATCGTTCTCTTATTTTAACGGTTAGAAATAAAACGTTTCAGGGTCGATTATCAACCAAGGCTTCACAACCACCTCGATCTGGATAAGCGGATCGGTATCGGGATCATCTGGGTCATCAGGTCCAGGAGGTGTTGGATCGTCAGGATCGTCCGGGTCGTCAGGACCAGGAGGCGTCGGGTCGTCAGGATCGTCAGGATCATCCGGGCCAGGAGGAGTCGGATCGACAGGTTCCGGATCAAACGGTGGTTCGTAAGGAATATCCTTTCCCAAACCGTAAATATCACTGATGCGCAGCTTATAAACATTGTTGCGCACAATAGCATACTCCATAATCCCCTTTGAAGGGTCGTTGTTGTTAGAATGACGAATCCAATGAGTATAATAGCAAACTCCGTCAGCATACGTATGTAGTCCGTAACGCGCCAACAATCGGCGAGTGTCCTTACCATTCAGATTTATAGTCGGTATGCTGTTCGTACCCAGCGAGTACCCAAAAGTGACATACATATAATTATTCCAGGACAACAGGGAGGCTTCAGCTTCGGTCAAACGATCGGTTGCCGTTTTACCTTTTGCCTTCCGGGTAAGAAAACGACAGTAACCCACCGGATCGTTTTCCTTTAACACCTTTGTCAACTTCTCGACATCGCCCCAAGTCTTACCGGCAAAATCATAGCCGACCACATTTGTACCGTTGCCTGCAAAGGCAGCCATTGCAGCTTCCGCTGAACCATATATCACGCCATTGAATGCAAAGAAAGTAAAAGGCGCACCATCCAAGCCCGTCCGTTCGACCGCTTTACCGGAAACCGGATCATAAACAATGCATTTCTTAGGTCCATAGGAAGCTTTAAATACGACTCCCGTATTGATATAAGGCGATTGTTCCGCCTTGGCCACCGCATTTTCTTTCGTGTACCCCACCCGGTACCAGTCACCCACACGTTCACCCAAACCAGGAGCAAACTTCCAGTTGGATACTGATGTACCGTAGCTCGTTAAATAATTTTCGTAAAGCGAAGCAAGCGGTTGTCCGGAACCGGAAGGCTGTTCCGGATTAAAAACACGACGATCCACATTTGCCAGCGTCTTCTTGCGACTCCACGGATCCAGCACGTAGTTGGTCTGGTGATCGCCCCATTCAGGCAATTCCAAGCCGAGGTATTCAAGCGTACTTTCCGCACCGTACGAGCCATCCGATGCCGCACCTATCACTCGTTTGAGCATATAGGAACCGGCATCCAGCTTGTTTACAATCAAGGCTCCGGTAATGGAAACCTGGGCCTCGCCAGCTGTCTTGTCCGTCACATCATAATATTTGTGTACCAATTGATAATCGATACGTGCCGCATGACGTTCCACCTCGACTGTGGCCGAAGCCGGATTATCGATCGTATTCTCACCACAGATATACACTTGTGTGTCCAAGTGACCATCCGAAGCCATCACAAAACGAGAATATTTTCCTCCATTCTCCGTCCAGGCGCGCTTTTGCAAATAGTCACGCACACCGCCAAGCGTCATTCCCTGAAGCTGCGAACGTATGTTGTCGGTGTTAGTTATAACCAGCAGGTCATACCAACCACCCGGAAGCCCCACTAGTACCGGTTCGGTGCGATTGTCACCCTCCATGGCATTACGGTCCAGATACATAATTTTATCTATCGGGGTCGATGCAGGAGAATTCACCCCGTCTGTTCCTTGATAAAAGAGCAGCATCAAATCGTCGATGCGCGTCTCGTAGTCTTGTCCCGGCTCATAGCCGTCACCATTCTCGCCACCGGTGGGGTTTGAACGGGTAAGAAGTTTGGCTTCCGGACTGCTGATAGTCAGACGAAGGTAGTTTTCCACCACCACATCCTCCTCTCCGTCGTCACGGTTCAAATGAACTTCGTCAGTACAGCCAACCTGCATAAAACAGGTTGCCATACAGGCGTATAAAAGATATTTATAGGCTATGTTCATAATCAATCATTTTTTGAAGTTCTTTATTCTTCACGTTTTGCTTTGATCTGTTCGAGGTTTGCCTGGGCCGATTTACCTGTCACCGGGCTATTCTGCAACGTATTCAAGATCTTTTCCGCACCGTCCAAATCACCGCGAAGCATCAGAATAGATGCACGTGCCAACTGTTTCTCATCTCCTTCGGCTGCTTTCTGAAGGTAACGTTCGGCTTGTTCCAACTGGCCTCTTTGAATAGCTGTGTTAGCGGCATTCAGATTCGACACAGGATCATCAGGAAACATGCGGACAGCAATTTCGAACACTTCGTTATATTTCTCGCTTCCAGCCTCATAGCTTTGAGCCACCATAAACATTTCATTCAGACTCAACTGCTTCGGATCAGTATAAATAAGCGACCGGGCTTCTTCGGCTGTGAAATTGCGGATGTTATACTTCACCACATAGTCCGAATGGCGTAACGCCGGATAAACATCCCTGAGTAGAATTCTATAAGAGTTACCGCCGTTCAAGACTTTCAACTTCAGCTCCTTCTTATCGAGGTCGCGTGGTTCCGGATCACGAATAATAGCCAGCAACTCAGCTTTGTCCGGTAAATTCATTTCTTCCAGACGTTTTTCCAATCCTTCCCAGTCTTCCGGTTCGAAATCTACACTGAATGTGGCATGCTCGAAACGATAGAGGCTTTTCACGTAGTCGCGCAAGGCCTTGGCACGATTTTCCGCTAAATATGTATTATTGGCGTATGAGCCTTCGGGAGACGCAAAACCTTTGATCCATACTTCCGTGATGGTGGCATACGGATCGTCTTTTACAGACTCGATCGTCGCACGAATAGCAGCCAGCTCACGCGGATTGTTACGGTAGTCGGGATAAATCGTTATTTTGTTAACCGGGAAATCCAAAAACGCTTTTCCCTCGATCGAACGCGCCTTGACCGCCTCAGCTTCAGGTGTACGATAGGCGAGCAACGGTCTCAAAACAACCGGATCTGACAAATTGATCGGAAAGAGTGGAGAACGGTCGTTCTGCAACGCTTCCCAACCACAACCGCAGAGGTCGGTTACGAGAGCCACTTCCGACTTCTTCATCCAAGGCGCCATTGGTGTGCGAGTGGTGTATTCAAAGAATTGCTCCTCACCATTATTACGACGCAGTTCATATTCCCCGTGTGTTGAATAAGTACGTCCTGTGCGATCGTACAAAATATGGCGATCGCGACCATTGAGAATAACCGGTGTCAAAGGGCGGATACTATCACCCGAAACAACCACCGGTGTACATACCAGACTACGATCAGAAGGAACTTTCACTTCACCAAAATCGAACGTCATACCAATAATCAACGCACTGTCCGATTTCTCTACAATCTTATCCTTTACTTTAATCTCCTGTGCCTGCAAAGCAGTTGCCGCCAGCAGACTTGTTACTATAAGTATATGTTTGTTCATTTTCATAAGGCGGCGAAAATTAAAATTGATAAATCAGATTAATTGCTGCTTGTGTTGGACCGAAATAATGTTTCTTGACGTATTCCTGACGACGACCGCAGTTTGTACAGGGGTATTTCTCCGATTCGAGATAGAGATATCCCACACCGACCGTCGCTTCCAGATTCCAATGCTTGGAAAGCAACCATGAATAACCGTAGCTAACTCCTACTCCTGCTCCCCAACCTTGATGGCGCTCATTCTCGGTACCCAGTATTTTGATGTCCGATACATTATATAATATGTAAGGGACATGCAGACCAATGAAATGTTTGTAGGAAGTTTCACAAAACCAATAACGCAACTCCGGATGAAGTCGCCAATGCTTAAGAGATTTACCATAGCTACCATCTTCTTTCTTTCCGTCGAACGGGTTCAGACCGGTCTCTATATCCAATGACCAATGACGTGCCAGACGAAATTCAACTCCGGCATTGAAAGTCGCCATCGCTCCCCAATACGGGATATTCGTTTTCAGGCCGACGACTGATCCTTTCTGACCACTCAATCTATCCTGTGCATAAAACGACAATGGAATCACAAACAGGAAGATCATGATAATAAGTTTTCTCATCATACTTTTTGTTTTTTAGTTATTTTGTTTTATTCGTTTATTATCTTCTTCACATCGCTATCAATCTATTCATTTCATTCATATCCAAACCACAAGCATTAGGGTTACATGTAAATTAAGTAAATAAAATATATATAATTTTTTGCTGTGCATACAGCAAAAAACCCTCATGAGGGTTACTGGATTTATCCATCTATACTAGTTTTTCGAAAACTTCGCCTTAAAATTATAAATTATAAAAAGAGATTATTCCAAATGCCGCTCAAATCAAGACATATGGTATAATAATGGAGAAATTTGACCCTTCATACTCCACAAAAATAATAGGTACAATCCTCATAAAAGGAGAATTGTAATGTATTTACCTTATATCCACTTTTCAATGAAATGTAACTGAAATTAAATAAATTCCTGTACTTTTGCTTTGTAAAAAGAGTAAAGATGCTGAGTAAGTCTAAAGTAAAACAGATCCGTTCACTGGAATTAAAGAAGTTTCGTAACGAGTTAAATGCATTTGTTGCCGAAGGAAATAAGTTGGTGGCAGACATGTTACATGCATTCGAATGCGACCTGCTGATAGCCAAACCGTCATGGATGGCAACACAAGGCGACATTCCCGCTAAGGAATTATTGGAAGCTGACGACGATGATATACGGAAAGCCAGTTTCTTGAAAAACCCGCAGGACGTACTGGCCGTCTTCAAACGTCCGGCCTGGTCATTGGAAGATGCCGACCCGAAAACCCAGTTAATCCTTGCCCTCGACGGGATACAAGATCCCGGTAATCTCGGTACGATCATACGGCTGGCAGACTGGTTCGGCATCGAACATATTGTTTGTAGCCAGGACACCGCCGACGTATTCAGTCCCAAAACAGTACAAGCCACTATGGGAGCTCTCGTCCATGTAAAAGTACATTATACGGATTTGCATGGCTACCTGAAAAAACAGGCAGAACAACAAATCCCGTTATACGGAACGTTTCTTGACGGAGAGAACATGTACACGAAAGAATTATCGGAAACAGGTATCATCATCATGGGAAATGAAGGAAACGGTATCCGTCCCGAAATAGAAACACTTGTCAATGAAAAGTTGTATATACCTAATTACCCTCAGGACAGGGAAACATCAGAGTCGCTGAACGTAGCAATCGCCACTGCTGTAGTCTGCGCCGAGTTCAGGCGTCGTCGGGGAAATGCGGGGTAAATGGCAGACTTGTACCAGAGAGTCTACGGTTACTGAATCCGTAACAGCCAGCCATTCCGCTAAAGAAGAAACTCCAACCGGAGGAAAAGTAATGTCTGACGGTACCGGCAATAAAGTACCGTCATAAAATTCTGTATTCGCAATCTCCTGTTCCAAAGGATACACACCGGTCAAACGTCCCTCCGCATCCAATTCGAGATAATGCATACGGTACCATTTACGCCAGTATATATAATGCGAAGCAATCCTGCGCATATTTTGATCTAATTCTTTATGGAATCCTTACGTGCTACTTGTATGGAGTCGTTTTCCGGTAACCGACCGTAGTTATACCGCATCAGATTCAAACTATCCACATAAACTTTGAAATAAGAGGTGGAATCATCTTTTCCGTTCAGGCGGATAAAACCATACACGCTCTTTACCTGTTTGGTAGGCAAAGTCCTTAACGTTGTTTCATGATAACCGTCGCGAAGAATTTTGTCGTTTACGGTAATAATCGTATCGCCCTGATTTGCGCTCAGACGGATCTCCGGACGATTCTTCATCGCATCGTTCAATCCCCAGACACGCATTCCCAATACAAACGTACTGCCGGACGGATAGTTGGTTTCCGGTTTAATATCGACCGCTATCCCGTTAAACAGGGCATTCGGTTCTAAGGTAAGATAAGTAAGACGCGGCCAGATATCTACAGAGTCCTGCTTTGATACAGGAGCGGCATTTGCCTGCACATCTCCCAGCGCCTTTTGCCGTTCATTCAGTTCGGCCAGTACCAAGTCGTAAACCTGCATGTACACATCCAGGTTACGCCCATACCAGACCAGCGAACTGTCATAAACAGCCTGTTCTATTTTATGCTTGCGGAATACAGACTGGTAAAGCGCTTCTTTCTCAGCATCGTCGCTATACTTTTTATAATCCGTGCTGATCATAGCTTCAGCCAGTTGCATATCGATCAGGACAGCCTTCATTTCCTTTTCCGACAAAATACCATCAGGCACCTTACTACAGGAAACCAACAAAGCTGCCGTCAACAATGCGACACCA
Source organism: Parabacteroides caeci (assembly GCF_023656795.1). Lineage (NCBI taxonomy): Bacteria > Pseudomonadati > Bacteroidota > Bacteroidia > Bacteroidales > Tannerellaceae > Parabacteroides > Parabacteroides caeci. The sequence continues at coordinate 40,370 of NZ_JAMOKT010000023.1, read as the reverse complement.
TATCTGCGCAATTTATTCCGCATTTATTTATTACTTTCTTTTTCTTTAGAGAGACTGGCCGACAAGGTATGCCGGTAAAATATCAATAATAAGAAAACACCTACGCAGATTGCTGAATCCGCCAGGTTGAAGATAGGACGGAAAAAGACGAACTCCTCCCCACCCCAGATAGGAAGCCAGTCAGGCAATACCATCTGAATCAACGGGAAATAAAACATATCCACTACTTTCCCGTGCAGCCATCCCGCATACCCTCCGCCCGCAGGCATAAAAGATGCGATCTGACCGAAACTATGATCAAATACCACTCCATAAAATACGGAGTCGATAATATTACCGATTGCTCCTGCAAATATCAACGAGACACAAGCAATAAAACCGAAATTATATTTGTCCTTTACAAGCTTATACAGGTAATAACCGATAAAGCCGACCGCCACAATGCGGAATATCGACAAAAACAACTTACCTATTACTTCTATACCGAAAGCCATTCCCGGATTCTCGGTAAAATAGAGATAAAACCACGGGGTAATCTCTATACTCTCATGCAACTGCATGTGTGTCTTGATCCAAATTTTGAGAGCCTGGTCAAGAATAAGGAGCAGCATTATAATCAACACTGCTCCCCAACCTTTAGAAAATTTCATTTATCTCTTACCTCCTTGTTTTGCTTCGATACTCAAAGTAGCATGAGGAACGGCACGCAGTCTTTCCTTCGGGATCAGTTTACCCGTTTCACGACAAATGCCATACGTTTTATTTTCTATACGGATCAAAGCAGCCTGTAAGTTCTGTATGAACTTCATCTGGCGTTGTGCCAAACGTCCGGCCTCTTCCTTCGACAAAGTTGCGGCACCTTCTTCCAACACCTTAAATGTTGGTGATGTATCAGCCACATCGTTACCATCAGAATTGGTTACACCCGATCTCAACAACTCGTAATCCTTCTTGGCTACCTCCAACTTTTCTAAAATAATGGCGCGGAACTCCTCGAGTTCAGCATCCGAATATCTAGTCTTTTCTGCCATGGTTCATTTAATTTTAGGTTCCACAATTCATAATATATATCAGGCGACCAAGTCGCAGTCCAAATATACGATAATATTTATATGCAACAAGGGACGCCTTTCTTTTTTATAGAAAAAATCACTCTTTTTCGATTCGTACCGACAGATTGAAATCTTCGAAATCAAGGACGGTCGCATCGCTTATGGCATGTTCCGTTATTTCAACAGATACAGCCAGCACCTGGTTCGCAATGTACTCATTAAATTCCTTAATTGCGTCATCCATCTCATCGGTCGAAAGAACAGTCACGACAATCTTATCGGTGATATCGTAACCGTTGCTCTTACGCAAGTTCTGGATACGGTTCACCAATTCGCGTGCCAAACCTTCCTTACGCAGGCTTTCAGTGACTGTGATATCAAGAGCTACGGTCAGACGGCCTTCATTGGCAACCAACCAGCCCGGGATATCTTCCGAGATAATTTCAACATCCGTACGTTCGATAGTTGCATCCTGTCCTTCCACATTCAACGTGAATGTTCCGGCAGCTTCGAAAGCAAGGATATCCTCCTGGCTCATGCTTTGGATAGCGGCAGCCAGACTCTTCATGATCTTACCGTAACGCGGGCCTAACTTCTTAAAGTCCGGCTTGATACGTTTTACCAGGATTCCGGCAGCGTTATCGACAAACTTCAGTTCCTTCACATTCACTTCGTTCAGGATCAGATTCTTCACAGCTTCGATACTTTCCTGCTGATGGGCATCCATAACCGGCACCATAATGGTTTGAAGCGGCTGACGAACTTTGATATTCACTTTACGACGCAAAGCCAGCACCATGGACGAAACATCCTGCGCCATCTTCATACGTTCTTCCAGATCTTTATCGATCAATGCTTCATCATATTTCGGGAAATCGGATAAGTGGACAGACTCAACCGTCTCACGTCCGGTTACAGCAATCAGGTCGCAGAACAACTGATCGGCATAGAACGGAGCAATCGGAGCCATCAACTTGGCTATCGTTTCCAGGCAAGTATATAAAGTCTGGTAAGCCGACAACTTATCGGTTGTCATACCACCACCCCAGAAACGGCGACGGTTCAGACGTACATACCAGTTACTCAGGTTATCGTTTACAAATTCGGAGATAGCACGTCCCGCACGGGTCGGTTCGTAGGTATCATAGAAACCGTCCACATCTTTCACCAATGTATTCAGCAAAGAAAGAATCCAGCGGTCGATCTCCGGGCGTTCGTTCAGAGGAACATCCGGTTCCGAATAATCGAAGCCGTCCACATTTGCATACAGTGAGAAGAATGAATAGGTATTATATAATGTACCGAAGAACTTACGGCGCACTTCATCCATTCCGTCGATATCGAACTTGATGTTATCCCACGGAGATGCATTCGTAATCATATACCAACGCAACGGGTCGGAACCATATTGTTCGATTGTAGAGAACGGATCGACAGCATTTCCCAGACGTTTGGACATCTTATTACCATTCTTGTCCAATACCAGACCGTTGGAAACAACCGCTTTATAAGCCACGCTATCGAATACCATTGTTGCCAGCGCATGCAGGGTAAAGAACCAACCACGTGTCTGGTCGACACCTTCCGCGATAAAGTCGGCCGGATAAACCGTACGGTTATCCAGTATTTCCTTATTCTCGAACGGATAATGGATCTGTGCATAAGGCATCGCACCTGAGTCGAACCAAACGTCGATCAGGTCTGTCTCACGTTTCATCGGCTTACCGCTTTCAGAAACCAGGATCACCTCATCCACATACGGACGGTGCAAGTCGATCTTTTCGTAATTATCCTTATTATATTCACCCGGATTGAATCCTTTATCCTTATAAGGATTGCTTTCCATGAATCCGGCTTTAACAGCCTTTTCTATTTCGTTGTATAGTTCTTCCACCGAACCGATACATTTTTCTTCCGTTCCGTCTTCCGTACGCCAGATTGGTAACGGAGTACCCCAATAACGGCTACGGCTCAAGTTCCAGTCCTGCAGGTTTTCCAACCATTTACCGAAACGTCCCGTACCGGTGCTCTGCGGCTTCCAGTTGATCGTATTATTCAGTTCGATCATACGATCACGGCAGGCTGTTGTGCGGATAAACCAGCTATCCAACGGATAATACAACACCGGTTTGTCGGTACGCCAGCAGTGCGGGTAGTTGTGTACATGCTTTTCGATGCGGAACACGCGGTTCTGCACTTTCAGCATCATACATATTTCGATATCCAATGTTTCGTCTTTATCGGTTTTCTCCGGATCGTACGCATTTTTTACGAACTTACCCTGGAACGGATCATAGTCGGCCGCATTCATACAGGTCTGTACGAATTCAGGATCCAGGTCTTCCAGCAGATAGAACTTACCGGTCATATCCACCATCGGACGTCTGTAGCCATCCTTGTCGATCATCATCAACGGCGGCACACCGGCCACCTTAGCCACACGGTCGTCATCCGCACCGAAAGTCGGAGCGATATGTACGATACCCGTACCGTCTTCGGTTGTCACAAAGTCACCATTGATTACGCGGAAAGCACCTTCGCCCGGATTTACCCACGGAATCAGCTGCTCGTAATGCATACCGGCCAGTTCGGAACCTTTCCATTCGCCAACCACCTTAAACGGTATCAGCTTATCGCCTATCTTATAATCAGATAATTCCAGGTCGGCAGCTTTCGGATTGAAATGCGCACCCATCAAATCCTTCGCCAATACCACCGTCATCGGCATACCGGTATACGGGTTATAAGTCTGAACAGCCACATAAGAGATGTTCGGTCCCATACAAAGAGCCGTATTTGAAGGCAATGTCCACGGAGTAGTCGTCCATGCCAGGAAGAATGCATCACCGAACTGTGCCATTTCGGGCTTCGGATCGAGGATATGGAATTGTGCCGTACAAGTCGTATCTTTCACATCTTTATAGCATCCCGGCTGGTTCAACTCATGTGAGCTAAGACCTGTTCCGGCTGCCGGCGAATACGGTTGGATCGTATATCCTTTGTACAGCAAACCTTTTTTATATAATTCTTTCAGCAGATACCACAGCGTTTCGATGTAACGGTTATCGTAGGTGATATACGGATTTTCCATATCCACCCAATAGCCCATCTTGTTAGTGAGGTCTTCCCATTCTTTGGTAAACTTCATCACATCGCGGCGGCAAGCTGCATTATAGTCAGCGACAGAAATCTTCTTGCCGATATCTTCCTTGGTTATACCCATGGATTTCTCCACGCCCAACTCAACCGGCAGGCCGTGCGTATCCCATCCTGCCTTACGGTTGACCAGGAATCCTTTCATGGTCTTGTAACGGCAGAAAATGTCCTTAATCGAACGGGCAATAACGTGGTGAATACCCGGCATACCATTTGCAGAAGGCGGTCCTTCGTAAAATACAAATGAGGGGTATCCTTCGCGGATTTCAAGACTCTTGTGGAAGATGTCGCCATCCTGCCACTTCTTCAGCACCTCTTTATTGACATTCGATAAGTCAAACTTAGAATATTCGGCAAATTTCTTACTCATTTCGCGTTATATTTATCTTTCTTCTAAAAATGCCGCAAAGTTAGTGATTTAATTCTAATTAGGCAATAAAGAAATTCGTAGAACCTGATTGGATTTTACAAAGCTAAGTAATCTCCCTTTCAAAAAATTGTATGTTTAACAAAACATAGTCTTAATTCATTCGTATATTCTTGATCTTTCCTAAACTAAATAGGAGAAAGATCAAGAATAATATTTATCTTTGTATCGGATTTATAAACTATAAACAATTATTACGATGGCCAAACCGATAAAAGAGACTCCAATCATATTTGGAGAAGACGCAAAGCATTTTAATCAATCCATTAAGGATGTGAAACCAGCTTCTGACGATGAAAAAAGACGTATAAAGGAAGCTTACGAGAATATAAAGAAAATAGCAACCTTTATGATGTGAACATGAAATTAGCAAAGTTGGAAGAATTAGAAAAGATAAAACCGTTTGATTGCGGCGACGCGGATTTCTGACAAGTTTCACAAAACTTTCTCCGCATACTCCTTAATCTTCTGCGGATTGTACCGGGTATCCACATAAGCAGTCTTTAATAAAGTAACTATTGCCGTAACTCTTACTCAAAAGTTTTCCAATTTTTTCCTTCATTTATTCATCCGCAAAGCTATAACACTAAGAATAAACGCCTTGCAGATGAACAAAATGAAGAATATCATCCGATCTCCTCTACATGATACAAATTTCCACGCAAAGCGTGGCGAGAAGGATAGTTATTTCGGCGCAGCAAACGGCCAAAGCCATTGATCGTTGTGTTACTGAAACTAAGGCGGCTACGCTTACGGATATGTTGCATGATCTCAGCTACTGATAACCAATCGCCTCCATCTTCCCCAACAGGAACGGCACGAAAATACTGCAACAACAACTGCTCTTCCACCGGCACTTGCTCAAATGCCTCATTCTGCCGAGTAACAGCCAGTTCCTCTTCATGCGTAAACCAATAACGTTCGCCTGCCCGCAACAAATAAATGGCCTGAGCATATAGCTGGTCATGGTCAACCAAATAGCGGCGGTCGATCTCCCCTTTAATTTCAACACAAAGGAAACGACGGCTACCGGTCGGATCGGATAACAGGTCCATATTATTACAAGTCCCGACAAATCCGGCATACCGTTTCAACACCCGAACACTCGATTTATAAGGCTTGCGGGTATTCACCTCCGGCTTCTGAAGCAGATGTTTCAGGAAAGACTGGCGGGAAGCCCCCACCGAATCGAACTCATCGATATTGATCAGGGCAAATCGATGCAGCATCAGTTCGGCGTCACGGCGATTCCCAAAATCAATGCTATCCGTATAAAAGTCGCGCAGAACAGGCGGCAACAGATTACGGCACCAGGTAGACTTTCCACATCCCTGCTCACCCACCAGCAAAGGCAAGACACTGTTGGCATACACGCTACTCATCTGTTTCCATTGGGCAACCAGCCCCAAAAACCAGCGATAAAAATGATTGCGCCACAGTTTCGACGATGTCGGCACGGTATCCGCCAATGCACGGATATGATCTTTCCCATCCCATTCGGGCAAATGATCCAAATAATCATCCAGCGGATTGAACAGCGGTATCTTATTGGAATAGATATAGCGTTTCACATCGCGATCCCATAAATCAAGTCCTTCGGCTTGTGCATGCAAAGAGATCGTATTGAGCACCTCCTCTGTGACCGGGAAAAAATCATAATAATAGGAACGCCGCTCGCGATACTCCACCTCCCCTTTCAACTCATTCCGTCGCAATTCATACCGTCGTTTCATAAACTCTTCCATCCGGAGCACCAGATTCTGGCAAGCCGGCATCACCGGACCAACACCATAATATTTATCCAGCAGATAGGCATTATGCACAGCCGCCCGCAATTCCGTTTCACTACGCCGGAAGTGCATGTTCGCATACGACCATTTCAGCACATCTTCCTCCGGTATGCCTGCCCGCAGGCAATTCTCTGCCAAACGGACCAACAACGTGTCCTCTTCCGCATCCCCCAGTTCCTTTTTCACCTCCTCTATCGCCTTTTTCAGAGCTACCTGATAGAGCAGATAAACAGAACTACTACGTTCGTGCCCCGCCTCCATCCGCTGAAGCGGCAACGGTTCTTGCTGTTTCACGTCGCGAAAAGTCGGTTCGCCAGGCATTTGCAAAGGCTGTTCGAGTGTTGCCGGAACAGCCGCCGGATTATAATAAAGATCGGGATCATAGGAGATACGGCAAGACTGCTCTATAACCGGTTGCCGGAAAGCGATATCCCGCTGCAATTGCATCCGGTAATAATTGAGTGCCAATTGGTAAGCATGTGCATGAAACCACCCCGCCAGTTCACAGTTACGAGGCAAAGAACCGTCCGGCAATGTAAAAGGTACAACAATCTTCACACTTTTACGGCTTGAGCCGATAAAAGCAAGCAGTGTTTGCAGCGAACCGGCTGCCTTCCGTCGCACCTCCGTCGCCTCCGTATACCCGGACAGATTACCGACTTCGAGAAGGACAAGACCATTGTAGGCTGCCATTTTCATCTCTCCGTTCTTCTTCCGGTATTCGGCACCAAAAACAATCCGGGGCAGTTTACTTGCCGCCGGACAAGGACAACCCGGAGGAGTATCCTCCGGGTTGTCCCGGAATTCTTCTACTGCACGACCGGACGCACGGTCCTTCATCGTATCGACTAATTCACTAAGCGAAAAGGTTTTAACGGACTTACTTCCGTCTTTATACTGTGTTATATTCATTTGCTTGTAATTTAAGGTGTATTTTCTGTTTAAAGATAAGAAAAAAAGCTATGGACAACAAGGTTTCTATCGATTATTATTTATATCTTTAGTGCGTTATTCTTTCTTGTTTGTCAATTGTCAAACGCTTATTCAACAGTAGTCTTACAAGCGTTTGTCAGCTTTCAAACAAGCGTATGACAGTTGGCAGATAAATTAAAAGAAAGCACTCCGGCATTACCGGATGCCTGGTTACACCTTAAACAATAACTGATATGTGTGCAAGATATCGAATGGTTCGCACTCCGAACCCTACTGGAGAGAAGAAAAAACAAGCGTTGCATCCGCGTGTAGTACCTCTCGGGACACTCCATACCGACGATTTAATCGAAGAAGTCGAAAACCGTTCGGGAATTTCGGGAGCAGACATCAAAGGGGCTTTACGGGTCCTTGCAGATGTGGTAGCCGACAGATTGGAACAAGGCTACAATGTCGAAGTAGAGAATTTTGGCTTCCTCAGCGTTTCGCTTTCTTCACGCCCGGTCATGGATAAGAAGGAAATCCGTAGCGAATCGATTCATTTCAAGAATGTCAACTTCCGCTGCGGAAAATACCTGAAAAGTAAATTAAAAACAATGGATCTGGAACGCATGCCGGAAGGAAAAGGAGTGTTACCCCCTTTCGGGGAACGGGTCCGCAGGCTGATGGAATATCTGGAAAAACATCACTATATCACTTGCAGCGATTACCGGGAACTGACAGGTTGTTCCAAGTATCGTGCTTTAGAAGACCTGAAAAAGCTGATCGATGAAGGTAAATTGGAGAAAAACGGGTATCGAAGCACTAGGGTTTATTCATTGCCTTCATCTGAAAAACATTGATAATAAACAACAAGCTTTTACAGATGAAGGAATGAAGGATTATTTTCGAAAAACTTTTTTCAGAGAAAGAGAATCTTACGACCGGACGATCCACTCCGCAATATTCCGCGTTTCATTATCGAAACTCACACCGATTTTAAACAGAGTCCGCGGGTCGGATGCGAACGGCAAAGCGTATTGCCTGTCTTCGATCTGTTGCAATGCCTCTTCTGCCGTTCCATTCAACTTGAACTCCATGACATAAAAGTAACGGTCGGTCTGCAACACCAAATCTATACGACCACGTGATGTACGATATTCCACTTGGGCATAAAAACCGACCAGCTTGAAAACTATAAACAAGACATTCTGGTAATGTACCTCCAAATTGCGGATCAACTCGTAAGGCGTATCGGTAAAGAAACTTTGAAGGCGAACTAAGAACGCATCCACATCACCCTTACGGATATCTCTAACAAAATGTTGAACTTGGAATGCGGTGTCACCCGCTTTTACGGATGTATAAAAAGGCAACAGATAACGGGTAAAACCTTCGGCGACTTCCTCGTTTGGAAAACCAAGCGTGTACATCTTAAACTCCGGATCATAATCCTTGATCGTCAGATAACCACTTTGGTAAATGACCGGTATGGGATTGTATGAAACGGCATCAATGCTGTTCAACACGTCCACATCCGTTTCCGTATGCGCCATGCGATACAAGTCATAATCCGTGCGCTTCAACAATTCTACCAAATAAGTGGGGGTTCCCGTCTCAAACCAATAACTACCCAACTGCTTATATTTAAAGGCATTCAAAAGACTGAACGGATTATAAACGCCCGGACTGCCTGCCGTGAAATGATAACCGTCATACTGCTTCTTCAGCAAAGAACAAGTCCCTTCAAACGTGAGGTTCAACGAAGCTCCCAATGCATGGATATCGTCATCAAAATAGGCATGCAACTCTTCTTCCGATATGCCGCAAAGGGTTACATACGGATCACGCATGGACAAATCGTCCAAGTTATTCAAATCGCTGAACACGCTTACTTTGCCAAACTTCGTGACACCGGTCAGCAAGGCAAAGCGGATCGCACCGTCCATCGTCTTCAATACCCCATAGAAGGGTTTCAGCATATTACGGAACTCTTCCTGGAGTGCTTCATTGCCAATCGCCTGCAACAATGGCTTATCATATTCATCCACCAGGATGACCACACGCCGCCCCGTCTTCTCATATGCACGGCGAACAATTCCCTTAAAACGAAGTTCAGGTGTCTTCTCCGTTTCCGAACGCCCATACAGGAGTTCCCAATTATGTAACGTATCATCCAAGACATACATCAATTGTTCCACCGAGTCATACTTGCCGGTATTCAAATCCAAATGCAGAATCGGATACTCTATCCAATCCTTCTCCAACTGCTCCATCGCCAAACCTTTGAATAACTCTTTCTTTCCCTGGAAATAGGCTTCCAAAGTAGATATCAACAGGCTTTTACCGAAACGGCGGGGGCGGCTCAGGAAATAATAACGTCCCGTCTGAACCAATTGATAAATCAATGCGGTCTTATCAACATAAAGAAAACCGTCTTTACGAAGACTTTCAAAGTTCTGTATACCTATCGGATAAAGTGTTGCCATAATCTGCTTTTGTTTTCGTACCAAGACAAAAGTAATTAAAAAATAGAGATAATGGATTATTAAAAAACTTTTGTTTGAAAAAAGATACCTCTACCATCATCAGGGCAACCGCACCAAAATAGTTCTCGCCCGAAAGAAAACGGATGGGGAACTGTTCTTTTTCCGAATAAGTGCCGTTTTTGCCGACACAAAACACCGTTTTACATAATCGAAATGGTAGTTTAAGGTCATGAGAAAGTCCGCGACGGAAACAATTTTCGTAAGCATTCGAAGAAATGCACCTTTTAGACTTTGAGGTTTGGTTGTAGCTTTGCGGCAGCGAATACAATCAAATCTCAATTATTATGAACAGACAAGAATTTGAAGAATTAGAATTACAGGTGCAACAAAGCAACCTGCCGTTGAAGTCGTACCTTCAACAGATAGGTGTAAGTTATTCAACCTATCACTACCGGCGTAGAAAATGTTCCGCTGACAGTAACAGTGTCAGACAGGAGTTGGCTCCCATCAGTTTTAAACAGGCAGTTACGGAGTCTTTCCAGGAAGAACAATTGCTTTATGGTGTGGCCCTGCTGTTTCCCAATGGGCTTCGTGCCCACTTTGGAAGCGGTTCAAAAGATATACTGATGGAAGTTTTAAGCCAAAGTCTTCGAGGCGGCCATGTTTAACCTGAACGACACGATGCGCTACTTCCTGTGTCCGGGCAGGACAGATATGCGCAAGGGTATCAGTTCGCTATGCGGAGTGGTACATGAGAAGATGAACAGTGAAGTGAGGAACGGTGATGTCTTCATCTTCATCGGCTCCAGCCGCAGACTCATGAAACTGCTTCATGCCGAAGACGGAGGTATGGTAATGTATGTAAAACGCCTGGAGGCCGGTCGCTTCAAACTGCCGGAGTATGATTCCAAATCAAACAGCTACCCCATGGAGTGGCGCGACCTGGTGATGATGGTTGAAGGCATACAGGAAAACCCGGAACAGAGGCTCCGGCGGTTGAGGGCTGAACGTAAGGAATACCATGTATAACATGCTTCTCAGTGAGAGCAAAAGTACGGATATTGTTGTGTAATTCACTATAATTTAGTATATTTACATCAACAAAAAGGTACAGACAATGGAAGAAAAGGAAATATTACTCAAGACGACAGAAGGGCTGAATGCCTCTATAGTCTCATTGTCTACTACTAATAAGAATCAATCCGAACAGATAAAAAATCTGCAGGAACGTATCAAGGAGTTGACGGCTCAGGTCGCATGGCTGAACCGTCAGCTCTTTGGTCGTAAATCGGAGAAACTCCGCGTATATGATCCTAATATGCCCGATCTCTTTGCCGGCGAGTTTTCCGGACTCCGGCAACAGGTGGAAGAAAAGCGGGACGAGGCTGTGAAAAAGATTGAGAAGGAATCGGTGGAAGACGGAAAACGAAATCGTCAGAACCGCAAAATGACAGAGGACTTACCCGTATTGGAGACCGATACAATAGAACCGAAAGGCGTAGAAATAGCTCCCATGCCGCTGATGCCGGTCGACAAGTGCATCGCTGATACCAGTCTTCTTGCCGAAATATTGCTTCAGAAGTATGAATATCATGTCCCGTTCTACCGTCAGATACAACAATACCGCCATCTTGGAATGAAAGGTCTGACCGAAAGTACACTGACCGGCTGGTTCAAGAAAACAGTAGAACTGCTTAAGCCTCTGTATGAAGAACTCAAACGGGAAGTCTTCTTCTGCGACTATGTACAAGCGGACGAGACTACAGTTCCGGTCATTAACAGGGAAAAGCACAAGGCCGACAAGGAATATCTTTGGATGGTAAGATCAGTCATGGAGAAACTGGTCATCTTCCATTACGACGGAGGATCACGAGCCGGAGCGGTCATCGAATCCCTGGCAAATCAATATAACTTCAAGGGATATCTTCAATGTGACGGTTTTGCAGGCTATGAAACAGCCTTCAAAACCAACCCCAACGTGCGGCTGCTCAACTGTCTGGTTCATATCCGTCGTCATTTTGAGCAAACGTTGGATGAAAACAGGGAGATGGCCCAACATGCACTGACTCAGATACAGCATATCTATAAAATAGAACGTCAGTGTGACGAAGCCGGCCTGTCATATGATGAGCGCAGACAGACGCGTCAGGAACTGTCCAGGCCAATCATGGAGGCAATGAAGGTCTGGATGGAGACAGAAGGCATTAAATACAGTCCAAGTTCTTTGACAGGCAAGGTCATTACATATGCCTATACCAAATGGGATAATATTATGAGATGCCTGGACGATGGCCGCCTGTACTGGGATAATAATCTGGCGGAAAATGTCCAACGACCCATTACTTTGAGCAGAAAAAATCTTCTCTTCTGTGGTAATCACGAAGCAGCGGTTAATATGTCTGTCATATGTTCTTTGCTGGCCACATGTAAGGCACTTGATGTAAACCCAAGGGTATACCTGAACGATGTCATCGCACAAATGCCTTATCACAAAAAGGCAACTCAAGAAGAACTTTTGAATCTACTTCCACACAAATGGAAGTTGAAACATCCGGAATGTGTACTGACAAAACAATAGGAGGTATATGGGAACTGACCACGAATGCAACATACAGGTTTAACAAAACAATAGCGACTGCTACTATAAGGTTCATAGTGACAGCCGCTAAAAAAATGCCGTATTGTCAAAGAACGATTTAGATGCCATAAATTCGGTTTCGAAGATATGGTGATTCTTATTGCTTGTGGGTTACACAACTTTAGAATCAGTCATAAAATGAGCTATATAACAATTTAATCTATATAATGTCTATTGTAATATTGCAATGGCAAATGACAGGACGACTATAACCTTTTTAATGTACTTCAATCTTGTTAACCTTCAACAACTTTTCAAATCCTTACTCGGCGTATTTCCAAATCCTATTAACTTTATATTCTTATTTGGATATACTTCAACTATCGCATAAGCATTATTTTCTGGAAAATCCCCTTCTATCATACCATTCATTGTGAAATAATGAATATGATTTTGAAAAGAATAAGATCCTTCATGATGATGCCCTTGAAAAACAGCTAAGACACGTTGAGATTCAATTAATACTTGATTTACCTGTTCAGCATTCTTTACATACAAACCCTCGTATAAGCCTGAACCCTTATCTAATAGCTGATGTATAAATATAATAACAGGTTCTTTACCTTCATGCAATTCTTGTCGTAACCATTCTAACTCTTTATCTGGAACCAATGCGATCTCCCAATTAAAATTACCAGAATCATAATCACTTTGGTCTTCCCTAAAGTTTGCATCTAAAACTATAAATTTCAATCCACCATGCTTAAATGAATAATAGCTTTTACCATTTACTTCATCAGGATTCTTGATATTAGATAGGAAATCTAATTTCGAAATACTATCCATATCATGATTTCCTAAAACATGATAAACCCTTCCAGAAAAACTTTGCAATAACTTCTCTATATCCCTTAAATAAGAGATTGTCTCTTCTTTTTGAGGATTTAAACCTTGATCTTTTAGATCTCCTAATTCTATAATAAAGTCTAAATTATGCTTTTCAAACACATCTAATGCTTCTTGTGTTTTTGCGAAAGAATCTTTATAACACCTTGTATTATTTGACTCTCTAAATGCATAATGTAAGTCTGTTATTAAACCAAACCTCACATTAACCTCTTTTCCACAAGCATTTAAAAACGGAGCTATAGCGCATCCGCTCACAAAAGTAATAGTTGATTGTAAAAAACGTCTTCTATCCATAAATCCTTTAAAAAGTCAATAGTATTATCAAATTAAACTATTGCAAGTACAAAATCTGTAGAAATATATTTGAAGTCAGATAATTGCTCTAACAACACAATATAGAAAAATTATCTTTCGGAGCTGAATGATTTATCCAAAATCAATAGTAAGGAAATATTATTTCTCTAACCGTTTATCAACCAATATATCCACACAAACTGGATAATGATCCGATATATAATCTGTTTCCCTCCCATTAAACACATAACCATCAACTACAAAAGGAGCTATTTTAGGTGATGCTAATATAAAGTCAATTCTTTCCTTTCTTTTTTTCAAACGATAATCTTGCTTTGATGTCGTCATTAACAAATGACTCGGAAAAGACATCCTCTTTTCTACAGGAACAAAAGGTTGTATAACATCCAACAAAGGAGTACCTAACAATTTTGAAATAGCAAAATAATCAAAATTCCCTGCGGGGAAATTTTCACTGTTAATTCCTCCTCGCATCAATGGTAGTAATACTGAATTATTTTCTAAATAGTCTGCATCCATCGGTGAATGAGCATTCATATCTCCCATCAAAAACAAACTGTCTAGCTTATTGGTGTTTATATAATCAACCAATATATCTGCCTCTTTCAATCTCTTTTTCCAAGAACCTGGATGTAAATGTGTTACAATAAAATCTATTCCAAAAGTTTTCACATGTAAAAAACCATGGTGAAAACTCATATTCTTAGATATTACCTCGATTGGTTTTTTTGATGATATTCCTACAGATAATCCTTTTTCTTTTAAAATAATCACATAAGGATGTCCCCATAATTTAGCACAATCCGCAAACTGTTTCTGAGTCATACTCAATTCTTGAAAAGCAGACACCTCCGGATCTTGTTGCTTTAACCAATTCACCAATTGATCTTTTCTCTCCTCTTTATTAAATGCTGATAATATATTATAAGAAGTTACTCTTATTTTTTCCCATTGGGGTTCCCAATGTTCCTCTAATGCATGAAATTGCTCTTGAGATACTACTTTAAAGACTGAAAATAAAAATACAAATATAAACAACTTTCTTTTCATAATTTTCCAATGTAATAACATGGTTTGGATGAAAATCCAAACCATGTTATGTTATTATTATTCATTCTCCCAACCTGGACTCTGAGTAAGATTAGGATTTAAAGTCAATTCTTGTTTATTTATAGGTTCATAATATAGCTTCAAATCATTATCACTATATACAGGTTGTAACTCACCATTATATGGTAAAACATAACCTTTTGTCGCTCCTGGTATCACATTCCCTTCACGATCGCCCAAGATTGCTTTAAATTTAGGTGTTCCATCCTCATTATAGGCAGCTTGTGGCCTTTTTTCCAGATCCACATAACAACCCACAAAAGGTTTTGAGAAATAACTGGCTTTTTTCCAACGTAAAATATCAGAAAAACGAGAACCGTCAAATATCAATTCTACTTGTCTTTCTCTTCGAATCTCCCATAACAAAGGTGAAATTTCAGGCGCAAATTTACCTTTCTTTGGATCATTTATTTTATTAGCAAATTCAACCGTTAAATCAGACATACCAACTCTTCGCCTCAATAAATTTATGGATTTATCCAAAACATCATTTGTACATAAACCCAACTCTTCCATTGCCTCAGCATAATTTAGCAAGATTATACTTAATGTATAAATCGGAGCATCTGTTATACCGGTAGTTGCATCTGTATTGGGTGAGTCTGGATTCCAATATTTATAAATATGATAACCAGAAGGAGAATGAATATAACCCTCACCTGTAAAAGCCGGCATAAATGGAGGTAAATCTCCTGAATAATTATGATCCATGGCCGGAAGTTGAGTTGGATTAGAATCATTATACGGTAAAACAAACGACATCAACAAGCGTGGATCTCTATCCTTAAACTCTTCTTCTAAAAATTCAGGTTCTCCTGCTATCGCTTTTGGATGTAACGGACTTACACCATAAGGTAGTCCATCTTTACATAAGTAAGCTTCAACCGCATCCTTTGTTCCCCCAAATGTACCGGTAGAAGATTCTCCAGAAGATATAGCAGTTGTCATTTGATTTGATATAACACCAGCTTCATACTGCTTATAAAGAATAATTTCCGGATTACCTGCCAAATCCAAAGATGAATATAAGGATCTATAATCCTCACACAAGGTATAACCTCTTTCCATTAATGTTTCTGAAGCCTTTATACACTCTTTCAACCATTTTTCCCAATCTTGTAAATTCAACTCCTTATGATACTTACGATAAGTACCCTCAAACAAACAAATTTCAGATTTTAAGGCTAAAGCGACATCTCTATTCACTTGATTTTCCTCATCATCTATACGGATATGTTCAACAGCAAAGTTTATATCCGCCAAAACAGAGTCCATGACTAATGCTCTTGGATCTTTAGGGTTAAATAACTCTTCACTAGAAGTTGTTAACTCCTTTCCAATCCAAGGTACATCATTAAATGCTTTTACCTTTGAAAAATATTCTTTAGCTCGGAAAAAACGTGCAACTCCCTCCCAATGCAATTTAACATCTTCATCCAAATTACAATTTCTTGCGGCAGTTACCATTATATTTATATCCCTTAACTTTTTCCAGCTCCATGAACCACCTGTCTCCGGAATTACTCTTCGATCAAATATTCGGCTATTTTGGTTCATAGCTCCCCGACAAATTTCATCTGAATTATTTTGAATTACATTCTGATCATTCCCAACTCCAAATCCATGAAAGTCGTATAAGTTCAATGCATATCCTCTAAAATCAGCCTCTGATTGCCATAAAGTTTCTTCTGTCATCTTATCTCCCGGATATTTTTCCAGAAAACTATCATTACATGCAGAAAAAGCCGTACTCAAAAGTATTGTAACTAATAATGTTTTCTTCTTCATAACTTACAATTTTAAAATTTAATATCTACACCGAAAGAAATCTCTTTAGCAAATGGATAAGTATGACTACCTCCTATTTCTGGATCTATACCTTTAGGTAATGGTGTAAACGTTAATAAGTTTTCAGCACTTACAAACAAGCGTAATTTTGATAAATATAATTTAGACAATAACGATTTAGGTAATGAATAGCCTATTGTTAAATTCTTCAATCTAACATAAGCTGCATTTTGTAAATATTTTGTTTGAACTTGTCTGTTCCATGCCCAATCAGCAATAGGTCTAGGATAATAAGCATCTGTATTTTCAGGAGTCCAAAAATCCATAGTATGCTTAAACAAAGACTCATAACTCTCAGAGAAGGCAAATATTAAACTATTACTAATCCAAAGATCCCTTTTTCCAACACCTTGGAAGAACAGGGACATATCGAACCCTTTATACTGAGCTCCCATATTAACTCCAAATTGGTAACGAGGTGATGAGTTTCCTATTATACGCTTATCACCAGGATTTTCTAATGTATTATTACCATAATCTATTTTACCATCATTATTCAAATCCTTATACTTTACATCTCCGGGCATTGGCACTCTGTTACCTGTTATTATGTCTTGATTTGGAATTCCGTCTTTATATTTTCTATTACCTTCAGAATCTACGATAAAATCATCTTCTGTAAAAAAGCGATCAGTTTCGTATCCCCAAATCTCTCCTAAATATTCTCCTTCATAATTACTAGTATATAATCCAGTAGGATTAGCAAACTTCACAATCTTAGTTCTATAATCATAAAGATTAAAACCTACATTATAAGAAAAATCACCTATTTGATCATTCCAATTTACAGACAACTCCCAGCCATTAACACGTAAGTCAGCCGCATTTTCTTTTGGAACACTTGTTCCCAAAACACCAGGTAAAACTTCACCCGGCATCAACATTCCTTCCGTTTTTCTAGAATACCATTCAAATGTTGATGTCAATCGATTGGAAAATAATCCTAAATCAACACCTAAATTCAAATTTTTCACCTCTTCCCATGTGAAATTATCATTTACAATTCCTCTAGGTGTTATTGTTACAGCCTTTTTTCCTGCCACTATCCAATTAGATAATCCGGTTCCGTAGGTTGGTATAAATGCATAAGGAGAAATAGACTGATTTCCCTGTATCCCATAAGATGCTCTTAATTTTAAATTATCTAAAAAAGTATCTGACCAATCCATAAAACTTTCCTCCGATACTCGCCAACCTAAAGAGGCAGAAGGCAAATAAACAAATCGACTGTCTTTTCTAAATTTAGAAGAACCATCATATCGATTTACCACTTCCAATAAATACTTTTCCTTATAGTTATAATTAAATCGGAAGAATCCTGATCTGGTAGACCATTCACTCAAATCATCACCGACATAAGTATTACCCATTGACAAATCCAGTGAAGGAACATTATCAGAAACCAATTTCTCTCCTTTTGCAAAGAAACTGCGAGATGTATATAATTCTTGATTATATCCTAACATTAATCTGAATTTATGATTTCCAAAGGATTTTTCATATTGCCCCCACAAATCAAATACCTGATAATTGCTTGATTTATCATCTCGTTGTAAATAATTCACCTCATTTTTATAATATTCAACACCACCACTCATAGGATGTACAGTCTGATAACTGTTTTGATGAAAGAAATCTTCTCCATCATTTCTCCTATAAGTATATCTTACATTCAATTCTAAACCTTTTATAGGTTTAATTGTCGTCATAAATTGTAGATTATAATTATTGTTTAAATTATAATTCTGTGCACCATAATCTATAATCTGAGGTGAATAACCATAGGGTAAATTATGTATGTCGTTTATCCCTGTAAGCCAAAACGTAGGACGAAGATAAGATACACTATATAAATACCAATCACCTTGAGGAATATACGGAAATTCAGTTTTGTTCCTAATATAACTTGAAGATAATTGTAATGACAACCAATCGGTAACATTAGAATTTAGTTTAATACTTATATTTTTTCTACTATATTTATCCCTATCCCTGGTCAACACACCATTTTGATTCATCAATCCTGCACTAATATGATAAGCAACTTTCTTACTACCTCCATTGACAGAAACATTATGTCTTTGAAGGAAACCAGTTTCAGTCATTACCTTAATCATATCAGTATTACCTAATGGATAAAATACTCCATCAACAATTTTATACGTATTCCTTTCTGTCGTATTTTCATATAAATCCAACCAGGTACTTACACTATGCCCCCAATAACTATCATAAGATCCTGATTTATTACCCCATGCATATCCACCATATTTTATCTGAGTTTCAGGATCAACTTTTTCAGGTAAATCTGTCGGTTTACTCCAAGATATGTTATTGGAATAATTGACTTCAATTTTTTTATCAAAAGTACCTGATTTTGTAGTAATAAGAACAACACCAAATGCTGCACGTGCTCCATAAATAGCAGAAGAAGCGGCATCTTTTAATACCGAAATAGACTCAATATCTTCAGGTGGAATCGTATTGGCATTCATTTCAACACCATCAACGAGAACCAATGGTCCTCCACCATTTAATGAAGTTGTACCACGGACATTAAATGAATAACCTGATCCCGGCTTACCATTTGATTTGGAAACTTGTAAACCTGCAACTTTACCTTGTAAAGACTGTCCAAGTTGTGTTATAGGCCTGTCCTCAATAAAGTCTTCTGATTTTATTTCTGTAACAGCTCCCGTCAAATTCACTTTCTTCTGCGTTCCATATCCCACAACAACTAATTCATCCAAAACTTCTGTATCTTCGCGAAGAGAAACATTCATCACTTCGCTTTTTCCTACTTTTATCTCTTGTGTATTATACCCTATATAAGAAAAAGAAAGAGTACTTTCGGGAGAAACTGTCAACTCATATTTTCCATCAGCATCAGTGACTATCCCGTTTGTTGTTCCTTTCTCTATCACATTTACCCCTATAATAGGTTCACCACGTTCATCCTTAACAACTCCTTTTATTCTTTTTCCCTCTTTTTGCTGAAGTTCCTGTTTTTCCGTCGACAAAATAATCTTCTTATCCACCACCGAATAACGCACATCCGTACCAGCAAACACAGTTTCCAGCACTTTAAATATATCGCTTTTCTTAGCTACGACAGAGACTCTCCGATGCAGATCGACATGTTTGATATTAAAGAAGAAAGAGAAATCTGATTGTTCCTCGATCTCATCCAACACTTCCTTTACCGTTTGGTTCCGCATCTCCAGATTCACTGTAGCCTTCTGTGCATAGCTATCTGTTGCTTGCGCCAAACCTATGGAACATAATAGTAAGAAGACTGATAACTTCATAACTCTCGGTATTTTATTTAAGATAAACCGCAGAAACTCTGCTACCCAAAACTGTTGGGTATTAAAATGTTTTTGCATAACTTTGTACTGATCTAATTAATAAAAAATGATTTACTATGCTTGTCGCCAAACAAGCGTTTTAAATGATTTCTTTTCATCCGGTGAAATACGCCAATATTTCTCCGGATGTTTTTCTTTAGGGTGGTTTGCTTTTCATGATCTTTTCAATTAGATTAATAAATTTCTATTCTCGCTCTCTCATTTGTCGTATTCTGGGTATCCAGATAACGCCATTTTATATTCGATGATATTTTAAATATTTCCAATATACGTTCCAGACGCTGGTTTGTGAAAGTACCGTTGAAGGCTTCACTGCGAAGGCGGTCATTGGATAATACGAAGTTTACATTAAAACGTTTCTCCAACATCCGCAATGCTTCCGGTAACGGAGTTGCCAGGAAAACAATCTTTCCGTCTTTCCAGGCAGTCTCTGTTTCACCGCTTGTCCGGAACAGCTTAACCAGAGAAGAGGTTGTATCATACAGCAGTTTTTGTCCGGGTTTCATCTCTACCGTAGCAAGTTTCTGATTCTTCTGATAAGCAAAGCGGACTTTCCCTTCCACCAACGTTGTGGAGATAAACGAATCTCTCTCGAATGCTTCCACATTAAAAGACGTTCCCAGGACTTCAATCTGCGTTTGACAAGGACCGGATACGATAAAACGATGCTCAGGATCTTTCTGTACTTCAAAGAAGGCCTCTCCTTTTAGTTGAACATTTCTCTTTTCTCCACTGAAAGAAGAAGGATAGGTCAAAGAAGATTCCGAATTAAGATAGACTTTGGAACCGTCAGGAAGGTCGACAGTCGTCGTCATTCCCGGATTTGTTTTTATCTCGATCATCCGGGCAATCTCAGTCCGGGGAGTAAAGTGCTCGATGCCCCAGATAATAAGAAGGGGAACAAAGAGAATAGCTGCCACCCGCTGTACCCAGGTAAACCAGTTTACGAGCGAATGTTCCTTACTCATTTTACGGTTGACGGAAGCCAAAGCCCTCTCTGTATTCACCTGCAATTCCATCCGCACCGTTCCCATTGCCTGATCGATGGCATACATTTGTTTGACAATCCGGTAATTATCTTCCGACTGCCCAATCCATTCCTCTACCATCCGGCATTCTTCTATCGTTGCCTCACCGGAACAATACCGGGGAAGAATCTCTTCTATCTTATCTATATTGAATGTTTCCATCTACACTTTTATCCCTGTTTATATATTAGACAAGAGAACTCCGACAGATTACTAAACGGAAATCCACTTTTTTTTGATATTTTTTTTCTACGACAAAAAACCTACCTTTGCAACCAGGGAGAAAGTGATATGAAAAATACCTCACAAGCGATAGATGATTCATTTCTGTTATCAGCCATGCAACATGGGGATAAAAAGGCTTATGGTACCTTATTCAGAAGATACTATCCGATGTTATGTACGTATGCAAATCGATTTGTCAGTCTGGAAGATGCCGAAGAGATCGTGCAGGATGTCATGTTATGGTTATGGGAAAATCGGGAAATACAAACCTTCAACACCTCCTTCAGCCAATACCTGTACAAGGCAGTCTACCACAAATGCATCAATCAACTTACTCGCCAACAGTCACAATTGCGGGCTGAAACGCGTTTCTACGAATATATGCTGGAAATGCTACAGGACACCGATTTCTATCAAACGGAAGAGCTGAAAAAGCATATCTTTGAGGCAATACATGCTTTACCGCCCAGTTACCGGGAGGCATTTGTAATGCATCGCTTTGAAAATAAAAGTTATAAAGAGATTGCCGAAATCCTGCAAGTTTCCACCCAGACGGTAAATTACCGTATTCAGCAAGCCTTAAAACAGTTACGGGTCAGTTTAAAAGATTATCTACCGATCATCTTCTTATTACTCCCCAAAAACCTGCTTTCTTAAAGGCTTACTGAATTGTAAGGTTAGATTTCAGAATCATTCACCGGCTTCCCGTAACTGTTCCGCCAGTTTATCCATATCTTCCGGGCTGGCTGCTTTCTTGAATTGCAACTCTCCCTTCTTATTGATGATAGCGCAATGAGGTATGTATAAGGCACCGTTATTTCCGAATGTATTGTAAATATCCATCTTGAAAAACTCATTAATAATAACGTGGTCGCCCTTCAGATTATAATACCCGGCCATCTTCTTCCACAAAGCGGCATCAGTCGGACGGTCGATAGAAACATACAACAATACGATGTCATTCTCTTTCGCATATTGTTGCAAAGGTTTCACATGGGCAAAAGACTCACGGCAAGGACCACACCAGGTAGCCCAGATATCAATAAAAATGACTTTGCCGGCATATCGGTCGGTTATCTCTTTAAAGGAACGCACACTATCCGTGTTCAGTATATGAATGTCTTCGGGAAGCTCCTGGTTGTTGAATGCGATATTTTTCTGTACCGCTTTTTCCAATGCCGGAGTCAGCGTGCTACCCGGATGCAATTCTTTAAACTGTTCATATAAAGCCGGTATCCCCGTTGAATAACTCTCGTTCGAAGCATCTTCAAGGATGACGTTGGCCATGGCGACTTCCTGTACACGCCCTTTCAGGTTGTTTTTATACCAGTCGAAAAGTTTCTGTTTGCCTTCATTCCGGTCTTTGGGCTGCTGTTTTGTTTTCATGTAAAGTTCTATACCGGCAGCATTGGATATCACATCAGCAAATGCGTCGGAAAAGACATTCTCCGGCCGGCTGATATCAGCATATGCCAGCATTTCCGGATAAACGGCCTCCCACTCTTTCTTGGTTTCTTCCGTTCCCTGATAGTCAATACCGAAATATTGGTTCATAAAGGCCAGCAACATCTGCATACGAACGTCTTGCACCGCCCTCTTTTTGAATACATTATCCACCCCATTAATTTTTTGTTCTATTCCCGACGCATAGTCCGTCAGTTTCTGATAGACAGAAGAGGCTACCGTATCCTTTGCCACCTGGAAAGCATCCCCTCTTCGTGCTCTCAAATTAAAGACTTCTCCCTGTAACCGGGAAAGTTCTTTTACTATTTCATTTTCATTTGCCAACGTATTTTCAATACTCAGGCTATTTTCGAGGGATGCGTCGATATCGAGTACATTCTTTCCCGGTTCAGCATAAACCGTTCCCAGATATTTTTGCCCGTAAATGTAAAAGGATATCTTCTCATTTCCTTTAGACGGAAAAGTTATACGATACGTACTGTCGGCTTGCAGAAACAAGGTATCCTTTTGTGTTGCATTGTATATACCATCCATTGTCGGCCGATAAACGATCGTATTACCGGAAAGATTCGAAACTTTACCTTCAAGGGTTATCGATTCCGGCGAACAACCCGTTAATCCAAAGATAGCTATACCAGCCAATACACATCCCAGTCTTTGATTTTTCATCTTATTAGTTTTAGATATTTGCTACATAATTGATATACGCAAAAGTAGAGAATTATTTAGCAAATATCTACCGTTAGGTATTAATTTGTTTCAGTCATGATCAGATATGATCTATCTAATTATCGACCGGTTGTAACTGCCTCCCCTCTGGAGAGGGGGAAGGGGAGCCAGTTACAACCAGTCACTAAACCGATAGCTCAAATCTTTCTAAATTGGCATATTGCCACATTGGCTTATTTTCTATCTTTTCACCGGTGTAAATCCTTCTGTTGGCTTGTTACGCGATCATTTTTCTTGTGAGGAAGCATCCAGAGCCATTAAAAGAGCGACCACTTCCGAATAATTCTGACGGCCGGAAGGAATGTTGTTTCCTTTCAGGAACCAATTATAGACCGTGTCCTGTATATCGCCGATTGTCGGGCTATACAACGTTTGCCAGTAAGCCACTTTACGGTTGTAGGCATCCTTCACATCCGGAGAGATTGTTTCTTTCCAACGGTTGAAATCCTCTTCCGGCAACAACTGGTACGCATTGCCCAGCACATAAGGTAACAAACCGAAATAAGCGGAGAAACGTATTTCCGGCACTTCGGAACGTGAACATGCCAGAAAACCGTACAGATTTGCCTCCGCCTCATTGGAAATACCCAGTACATGCGCCATTTCATGAGCATAGGTGAAAGGATACTGGATCGGAAGCAGATCCGGATTCAGATTGTATTCGGTAAAGAACGGCCCCATATATCCCAGTACGCCGACACCGCTCATCAGGGCCGGAACCAGCATCGGTTTCGGATGCAGGTAAGCCGCCGGCCGGACCAGGCCGAAACGTCCCGCTATTTCCCGGTAGCTTTTCTCCACCTCCTTCGCCACGACCGCCTTATCGATCTTCCCGACAGGAACAAAGGAAGCATTCAATGCCTCCGTGTAATCAGCCAGAAACGAACGGAAGTTATCCTCCGAATAGGCTGCATAAGGCACTTCCGCCCGGGCATAGAAGTTCATCCTGAAATAATTCATCCCCCAGGCCATATAGAACCAGACATATACCCAAAGCAAAAATTCCGCCATCCGCCCGATGGTTCTCAGCCACGGACGCCGTTTCACAATCGCATAAACCAGATAGACTATCAACCCGGCAATACTGCCATAAATAAAGCAATCGCCGATCGAGAAAGGGAAAAGAGAAGAAAAACGAGATAACACCGCCGAAAATACCGGATAAACCGTACGGGCATACCACTCTCCCATCACAGGAGAAGACATAGTCGTCCAGATAAACACCAGCAAGACCGCCAGTACAACCCAGCGCAAACGAATATTTTTAATCACATCCACATTCAGGATATATTCTTATTCAACAATTTCTTTGCCTCCGCCTCCGACAGGTTGCGGCGACCGGCATATTCTTTCATTTGTTCTTCATCGATCGAGCCGATCATGAAATACTGCGAATCGGGGTGGGCGATGTAGATACCGCTGACTGTTGCGGTGGGATACATGGCACCGTTTTCCGTCAGTTTCACATGGATCTGCGACATATCGAGCAGGTTGTCCAACGTATAATTCAACAACTGGTCGGGCAATGAAGGATAACCGATTGCCGGACGGATACCCTGATATTTCACTTTGTACAGGTCAGGGATCGACAAAGCTTCGTCCGGAGCATACCCCCAGTATTCTTTGCGGACTTTTTCATGGAGATATTCCGCCAGGGCTTCCGCCAGACGGTCCGTCAATGTCTGAAGCAACATGGAATTGTAGGTGTCCCCTTCTTCTTCCAGCTTATTCTTCAAGTCTTCGGCACCGACACCGGCCGTTACGACAAACGCACCCGCATAATCGGTACGGCCTTCCGACACCGGCATGATATAATCGGCCAGCGATTTATAAACGCCCTCCTCCTTTTTCGACTGCTGACGCAATACCGGGATCGCGATCTCTCCTATCCGGATCGTATCGCCATCGCTGTTAGCCGGGAAGAAACCGTAGATGGCCTTACAATATTCAGCCTTCATCTCTACCAGCCGGTCCAGCAGTTTGACTGCGTCTTTATACAGTTGCATGGCTTCAGCCGCCTTGGCACGGTCCTCTTCCGGAAAATCGGCCAGCCAGGAAGCACGACAAGCGTCGCAACCATGTATCTGAGTGATACCGGCAAAGCGGCCGTTCAGTTTCCAGGCGGTAAAGAAGAATGTCCAATGTATATAAGGAATGATTTCCTCCAACGGGATATAAGGCAATACATGGATACCCATCTGATTCGGAACTACCGGCGTATATCCCTTCCAGTCTATCTGTTGAGGATTGGCACGGGCTTCGCTCAGTGAAACCAGCACTTCCTTTTTCTTTTCCATGGAAGCACGCAAGGCTTCATATTCATTATTCAGATTTTCGATATACGCATCACGGGTATCCGGATTCAGCAGCTTGGCTGCGATCAACGGGTTCTGCGATGCATCGAGCACATGGATCACCGGATAGTCGTAATGAGGAGCGATCTTGATAGCCGTATGCAATTTGGAGGTTGTCGCACCGCCCACCATAATAGGTATGGTCAGACCTGCTTTCTGCATTTCATCCGTCACATGTACCATCTCTTCCAGCGAAGGGGTGATCAGGCCGGACAGGCAAACCAGGTCGGGCTGCTCCTTCATGGCAGTCTGCACGATCACTTCGGCAGGAACCATCACACCCAGGTCGATCACTTCGTAGTTGTTGCAGGCCAGGACGATCGAAACGATATTCTTTCCGATATCATGCACATCGCCTTTTACGGTAGCAAAAACTACCTTTCCCGCTTTTGCCGAACCGGCTGCCGATTTCTGCGCCTCGATGGCCGGTTGCAGGATAGCCACTGCCTTTTTCATCGTACGGGCGGTCTTCACCACCTGCGGCAGGAACATTTTTCCGGCCCCGAACAATTCGCCGACCTTATTCATGCCGCTCATCAACGGACCGTCGATAATATCCACGGCACGCGGATATTCCTTCAACGCCTCCTGCAAGTCTTCTTCCAGATGGTCACCGATACCTTTTATCAGGGCATATTCAAGACGTTCCTTCAATGGCTGTTCACGCCAGGCTTCATGCTTTTCTTCCGTTCCGCCCTGTTTCTCAACGACCAGATTCTGGGCATAGGAGATCAGTTCCTCTGCCGCTTCGGGACGGCGGTACAAGATCACATCTTCCAGCAAATTGCGGAATTCAGGTTCTATATCTTCATACAGTACGGCAGACGACGGGTTGACAATACCCATATCCAGTCCCTTGCTGATAGCATGGTAAAGGAATACGGAGTGCATCGCCTCACGTACATAATTATTTCCACGGAATGAGAACGACAGGTTACTGATACCGCCGCTCACCTTCGCACCCGGCAAGTTCTGTTTGATCCATTCGACAGCACGGATAAAATCGAGTCCGTAGCCATTATGTTCTTCCATACCGGTAGCAATAGCCAGTACATTCGGGTCGAATATAATTCCATTCGGATCGAAATCTATTTTCTCCCGGAGGAGACGGTAAGCGCGTCCGCAGACTTCGGCTTTCCGTTCGAAAGTATCCGCCTGCCCTTTTTCATCGAAAGCCATCACCACGGCGGCAGCTCCCAACTGTTTGATGCGGGCAGCATGGGCCAGGAAGACTTCCTCCCCTTCTTTCAGCGAGATCGAATTGACAATACTCTTACCCTGCACACACATCAGTCCCTCTTCGATCACTTCCCATTTGGAAGAGTCGATCATGACGGGGACACGGGCGATATCGGGCTCGGAAGCGACCAGGTTCAGGAAAGTAGTCATCTCCTTCACCGCATCGAGCATACCATCATCCATATTGATATCGATCACCTGGGCACCATCTTCCACTTGTTTGCGGGCAATGGTCAGCGCCTCTTCATAGTTTCCCTCTTTGATCAGGCGCAGGAACTTGCGCGAGCCGGCCACGTTACAACGTTCGCCGATATTGATGAAGTTATTTTCTTTCTTTACTTCCAGCAGTTCGAGGCCCGACAGCCACAGGCAGTCCGGTTTCGGAGCCGGCACATGCGGCTTCGCTCCTTTTACCAATGCCGGATACTGGGCGATATGGGCCGGAGTCGTACCGCAACAGCCACCGATAATATTTACCAGTCCTTCTTCGATAAATGGTTTGACATGGACAGCCATCTTTTCGGGTGTCTCATCGTATGTACCGAAACTGTTAGGCAACCCGGCATTCGGATAGGCACTGATAAAGTAAGGGGCATGTTTGGCCAGTTCCGCCAGATAAGGCTTCATATCGGCCGCACCGAACGAGCAGTTCAGGCCGATGCTGACCAGGTTGATATGCTGAACCGATGCCAGGAAAGCACCCAGCGTCTGCCCGGACAACGTGCGTCCGCCCTGAGCCGACAACGTCAGGGACAACATGATGGGCAGGTTTTTGCCTTTTTCCTTCAATGCTGTTTCGGCTGCCTCGAGTCCGGCTTTCACGTTCAGCGTATCGAAGGTAGTCTCGAAAAGGATAAGATCGACACCACCGTCAATCAAGGCCTCCACCTGTTCCTTATATGCTTTATATACATCTTTATAGGTAACGGCACGGTAAGCAGGGTTGCTTACATCGGGGCTCATGGAGGCGGTCTTGTTAGTCGGACCGATCGAGCCGGCAACAAAAACAGTCCTGTCGGGATGTTCCGCCATGAACTCGTCGGCCACTTCGCGTCCCAACTTACCGGCGGCCAGGTTTATTTCGCGCACATATTCCTGCATAGCGTAATCTTCCATCGAGATCGCGTTGGCATTGAATGTGTTGGTAGCAAAAATATCGGCCCCGGCATCCAGGTATTGCCGGTGAATGGATTTGATCACGTCCGGACGGGTGATACACAACAGGTCGTTGTTTCCTTTCAGCTGTCCGGGGAAATCGGCAAAACGGTCGCCGCGATAATCCTGTTCATTGAGTTTGAATCCCTGGATCATGGTACCCATACCACCATCCAGTATCAGGATACGCTCCTGGAGAGATCGTATAAATAGTTCTTTAGTCATAGATATGTTGTTTCTTTATGAAAAGAGAAACGGCAAGAATATCTCTTACCGTTTGAAAGCCCTGTCCATCTCCCGCTTATCGTCACGGGCTTTGATGGAATCGCGCTTATCGTATTCCTTCTTACCTTTGGCAATAGCGACAACCACTTTCGCCAGCCCTTTTTCATTGATGAACATACGGGTCGGGATAATGGTAAAACCGCTGTTGCGGGCGGCACTGTCTATCTTGCGCAGTTCCTTTTTGGTAAGCAGTAGTTTGCGGTCGCGGCGTGCGACGTGATTATTATAGGTACCATAGAAATACTCGGCGATATACATGTTCTTTACCCACAACTCACCTTTCTCTATGATACAGAACGTATCCACCAGGCTGGCTTTTCCCAGGCGGATGGATTTAATCTCCGTCCCTGTCAGCACAATCCCGGCAGTAAAAGTATCGAGCAATTCGTAATCGAAGGTTGCCCGCTTATTCTTTATCTGTATATTATTACTAATCTTTTCTTTCATCTTTTTCTAACTGTCAATAACGTAACCCCGGCATCAGCATGAATAAAACAAACTCGATCACCGCCGGCGTCAACAAAATGATAACGGTTGTTATACCGGCAAACTTCAGGCGCTCTTTCTCTTCCACCTGCATGTAAGGACCGGCCCCTTCCCATACAATATAAAATGTATAAAGTATAAAGATGCGCAGGAAGAAAAACTCCGGCAACAGCATAAGTACGACGTTCAACGCAAACATCAGGGAGGATGAATAACCAACAAAACGCTGGCAAAGTTTCATATCTTTCTCTCTTTTGAACAATCCCTGCCAGGCTTCATTCAGCAAATATGCCCCGAGATAGAAACCTCCGAACGAAGCAACCAGCGTTTTGATCGACGACTTCAACGCCAGTTCGACATCAAATTCCTTCCGTGTAAACAATACGCCCAGAAAAGCTGCCACAGTTACCAGCCCGATTAACGGATATATAAAGCGCGACAAGAACTCGTCGTCCTTCTCTTCTTTCCTCGACAGCATATCCCAGGCCTTCCCCGGTTGGGATATGATGGCTATAACCCATTTAATTATCTCCTTGTACATCTATCTGTTTTTCTATTTGAATATATTCTCCCTATCCCCTCTACTATCTGTTTTTCCTTATTCAGTCCTGCTGTTAATTTTATATTCTATCGGTTCCGTCCTGTCCCAGATACAAGCAGTCGTATCCTTATTAAAAGCAGAAGCATAATTGATCGCTATAGAAAATGTGTTGCTGCCTTTTTCTTCCTCCAAAGCACTCACCATATTATAGAACTCTTCCACACTAAAGGCATTCACCAGGTTCAGTTGCTGGCCTTTAGGCAACTCCTCCCCTTCCCCGACTTCAATTCTCGCTATCGCTCTCAGATATAAATTGTAAATACGTTTGCCGTCTTCCTGGGTATACAGATTTTCAGGATTATAGCTTATCATGAAACTATCCTTCTGATTCTCCACAACCGTATGGGTACTCCATAAAAACAACCGGCCTCTGATATAAAAGTCCCTTCCAGTGATAGCCTTCGTCAGCATCTCGTCTTTCAATACGACCGTTGTATCCGTCCAGTTTTTATCTACAGGCCACAAATCCACAGGTATAGGATTTTCTATCAGCTCGATAGACAAACTATCCGAATTCTGTAACTCAGGAGCAGCAGAATCAAATGAATATTGTATCAGAAAACAATCGCCATTATTCCCGCTTACGCCTAAATTGGTACCATAAAGGAAACGCCCGCCCTCAACAAAGAAGCCCTGGGTCGGACGGGTCTGATATACAGCTTCCTGCTCCCCTACGGTGATCCGTGTATTCGTATCCCCCAGACAAGAGGACATCATCAACAAGCAAACTATGAATATGCTATATAACTCTTTATTTTTCATCACATTCTATCTTTACAAACATTCAAGTTTAACCACACCCCACATGACGGGATCGTACAAAGGTAGTAAAAAAGGAAACACAACAAACAAGAAAACCGGGAACCTTTGCAAAAACAAAGAAACCCGGCTTTCTCTATATAATTAATTAACAATTAAATCGTATCGGAATAGTAGGCTTTCGGAAGCTGGCGACAGTTGTACTGGGAAGCCATCACCTCGCCGTAAGCACCGGCCGAACGCAAGGCGATCAGGTCTCCGCGATGTGCTTTATTCAATTCTACATCTTTACCGAACACGTCGGATGATTCGCAGATAGGGCCAACTACATCATACAATTCAACATCTTCATCACTGGAGATATTCTCGATCCGGTGATAAGCGTCATACATGGCCGGACGGATCAGTTCGGTGAAACCGGCATCCAGGATAGCGAATTTCTTTGTCTCGCCTTCCTTTACATACAGCACCTTTGAGATCAGCGTACCGCACTGGGCTACTACCGAGCGGCCCGGCTCGAAATGTACCTGCTGGCCGGGACGTATTTTCAGCAATTTATTGAATACGGCAAAGTAATTATCGAAAGCCGGGATCGGCAAATGATTCGGGTGATAATAATCGATACCGAGGCCACCTCCGAAATTCACATTTTCGATCCGGATACCACGTGCTTCCAGGTCTTCCTGTATTTCGTTTACACGAATCACCAGGTTACGGAAAGCCGACATGTCCGTAATCTGCGAACCGATATGGAAATGAATACCGATCAGTTTCACATTTTTCAGATTCGCCAGGTTATCCAGCACCTGTCCTAACTGGCTCAGGTTGATACCGAACTTATTCTCCTTCATACCGGTCGTGATCTTGGCATGTGTATGGGCATCCACTTCCGGGTTGATACGGAGAGCGACCGAGGCTACTTTATTCTTAGCGGCAGCCAGTTCGTCAATTATCTCCAACTCTACCGCCGATTCCACATTGAAACAAAAAATATCGTTATCCAGTCCCAGATTGATCTCCCAGTCGGCTTTGCCCACACCGGCAAAAACGATCTTATCAGCCGGAAAACCTGCATCCAATGCCGCTTTAACCTCACCGCCGCTTACACAATCGGCACCCAGTCCATTTTCAGCTATGATAGAAAGGATTCGCGGATTGGCATTTGCCTTTACGGCATAATGTGCATGATAGCCGTATTTGCCGGCTTCGTTCTTCACCATATCCAGTGTATCCTGTAATAACTTTACATCATAATAATAGAAGGGCGTAGGAAGTGCCTTCAATTTATCTATCGGGAATGTTCCTTTGAGCATATTACTTTATTATATATAAATTAAAAAAAAGGGCAGTCCGGAAAAGGCTGCCCTCATATATTTAGTTGTTAAATAAATGATCGCTTAACGCCTGCAGCGCTTTCACTTTATCAGTGGCTTTCACCAGAAGTGAGACGTTGTAGTTGCTACCGCCATATGATATCATACGTACCGGAACATCTTTCATCGCCTGAACGATGCGGGCTTCAAAACCGACGTTATCCCATTCCAGGTCACCAACTACGCAAACAATTACCATATCTTCATCTACGGTAACGGTTCCGTATTTCTTCAGATCGTCTACAATTTCTTCCAGATGTTTGCGGTTGTCGATCGTTACCGATACGCCTACCTCAGAAGTAGTAACCATGTCGATCGGAGTCTGGTAGTTTTCGAAGATTTCGAATACCTTACGCAGGAAACCGGTAGCCAGCAACATACGGCCGCTCTTTATCTTAATGGAAGTGATATTGTCTTTCGCAGCAACGGCTTTGATCTTTCCTTTTTCTGTGTTGTTAGAGATCAATGTACCCGGAGCATCCGGCTGCATAGTGTTCAGCAGGCGAACCGGTATATTGTTCAACTTCGCCGGCAGGATACAAGTCGGATGCAAAATCTTGGCACCGAAATAAGCCAGTTCAGCCGCTTCCTCGAAATGCAGGTTACGGACAGGAGATGTTTTATCAACGATACGCGGATCGTTATTGTGCATTCCGTCGATATCTGTCCAGATCTGAATTTCATCAGCATTGAGGGCTGCACCGATCAAAGAAGCGCTATAGTCGCTACCGCCACGCTGCAAGTTATCAATTTCACCGTAAGCATTACGGCAAATGTAACCCTGAGTGATATACAACTCAGCATCCTTATGTTCATTCAGCAGTTTAACCAGACGCTCTTTAATATATACAGGGTCCGGTTCTGCATTCTTGTCCGTCCGCATATATTCCAATGCCGGAAGCAGGACAGATTTCACACCTGTTTCATTCAGATACAGGTTCATCATGCCAGTAGAAATCAACTCGCCTTGTGCCAACACAACCTTTTCTTCGAACAAGGTGAACAGGTCTTTTGTAAAAGTGCGGATATAATCGAAATGAGATTTTACAAGTTCTTTGGCTTTCTGCTTATATTCGTCGGTACTGTACAGTTCTTCGATATGTCCGTAATATTTCTGTGCAAGCTTATTGATGATTTCATTTGCACCATCCGGATTTTTCTTGTACAGGTAGTCGGATATTTCAACCAACGAGTTGGTTGTACCTGACATGGCAGACAATACGACAATGTTACGGTCGCCCGAGCAAATCAATTTTGCTACATCTTTCATTCTCTGTGCAGATCCCACAGAAGTACCGCCAAACTTTAAAATTTTCATTTTCTTTTCCTATAATTAAATTGTTTGTTCCTTGCTTCTTTTGCGTGTGCAAAGTTACATAAAAAATTATTCACCGACATCACCCAGGCGTGCATTCTCACATTTAACTATACGGGCCGGATAATTATGCACCAGCGTGTAGTTATGTGTAGTCATTATCACCGCCGTACCCTTCTCACAGATGTCGTGCAGAAGCTGTACGATCTGGCCGCTTGTTTCAGGGTCCAGATTACCGGTCGGCTCATCGGCTAATATCAGTTTAGGATCATTCAGGAGTGCTCTTGCTATGACGATACGTTGCTGCTCGCCGCCCGATAGTTCGTGCGGCATCTTGTACCCTTTGTTATGCATACCCACCTGGTGAAGCACATTGTCGATGCGCTCCTTTATCTCGCTCTTCTTCTTCCAGCCTGTCGCCCGCAATACGAACTCCAGGTTTTTGATCACCGAACGGTCGGTAAGCAGCTGAAAATCCTGAAACACAATCCCGAGCTTACGGCGAAGATACGGGATATCTTTCCGTTTCATCTTACAGAGATTGTAATCCAACAGCCAGGCATCGCCTTGGCTGATGGGGATTTCGCAATACAAGGATTTCAACAGACTGCTCTTTCCGGAGCCTACTTTTCCAATGACGTACACAAACTCCCCGTTACACAAGGTAAAAGAGGCATCGTGCAATATGACATTTTCATCGCGGCAGATTTCGATGCCATCCAGTCTGAGCAGTGTTGTATCTTCCATAGTAATTTATCCTTTATGTCTTTTCTTTAATTCGCGTGCCAGGTCTTCCAGACGAAGTCCTTTGCTGGTCAGTAATACGATCAGATGATAGATCAGGTCGGATGCCTCGTAGATAAAGCCGTCTTCCGTTCCGTTGGTCGCTTCGATCACAGTTTCAACCGCTTCCTCTCCCACTTTCTGGGCCATACGGTTCACACCTTTCAAAAACAGGGAGGTCGTATAAGAGCCTTCCGGCATTTCCTGGCGGCGCTGTTCGATAAAGTCCTGCAAATATTTCAGGAACATGATATCTTCCACATTCTTTTCGCCGAAGCAGGTATCAGCACCTGTATGGCAAACCGGACCGGCGGGATTGGCTTTGATCAGGATCGTATCATTGTCACAATCCACCATCATGCTAACCACCTGCAAGGTGTTGCCGCTGGTTTCGCCTTTCATCCATAAACGGTTCTTTGTACGGCTAAAGAAGGTCACCTTACCGGTTTCCTTTGTTTCTTCATAGGCTTCTTCATTCATAAAACCCAGCATCAATACTTTGTTGGTATTGTTATCCTGAACGATTGCCGGGATAAGTCCGCCCATTTTTTCAAAATCTAATTTCATCTTATTCTTGTAATTATATTCTTACATTGATTCCTTCCCTGTTCAGATACTGCTTCAGGTCGGCTATGCCGATTTCACCGAAATGAAATACGCTGGCAGCCAATGCCGCATCGGCCTTACCTGCCGCGAATGTATCACGGAAATGTTCCATCTTTCCGGCACCGCCCGATGCGATGACCGGGATATGCAGGTTGTCCGCCAGAGTCGATAACGCCTCGTTTGCATAACCGTCTTTCACACCATCGTGTGTCATACTGGTAAACAGGATCTCTCCGGCTCCCAGGTTTTCGGCTTCGGCCGCCCACTGGAAAAGATGTTTCTCAGTCGGGATACGTCCGCCGTTCAGATAACAGATCCAGTCGCCATTCTCATAATTTGCATCGATGGCTACGACACAGACCTGGCTTCCGAAGTTCTTCGCGATCTCCTCGATCAACGAAGGGTTGCGCAGTGCCGCCGAGTTGATGGATACCTTATCGGCACCGGCACTCAACAGACGGTCTACGTCTTTCAATTCGTTAATACCGCCGCCCACAGTAAAAGGGATGCTGATATTTGCAGCTACTTTTTTGACCAGTTCGGTAAAGGTCTTGCGTCCTTCATGCGAAGCGGTTATATCCAGGTAGACAAGCTCGTCGGCTCCCTCCCGGCTGTATTGTGCTCCCAGCTCCACAGGATCCCCTGCATCGCGGAAGTTTACAAAATTAATACCTTTTACTGTTTTTCCATCTTTGATATCCAGACAGGGCACTATTCTCTTGGCTAGCATACGTTGATTTCTCCTTTGTTTCACGTAAAACGAAGCAGATCTTTCAAATCGATCTTTCCTTCGTAGATGGCTTTGCCGAAAATTACCGCCGGTATTCCCGCCTCAGCCAGTTTTTCTATATCTTCAATCGAACTGACACCGCCGCTGGCTATGATATATATAAAAGGCAATGCTTCCCGTATTTCCTTATATAATCCGACAGCCGGTCCCTGCAACATTCCATCCCGGCTGATATCCGTACAGATCACTTTTGTGATTCCTTTGTCGTAATACCCCTCGATGAAAGGGATCAGTTCCTTATCAGTAGTTTCCTCCCACCCGCTGATAGCAATCTTTTTATCTTTCGCATCAGCGCCTAATATAATTTTTTCGCTTCCGAACTTGGTAATCCAGGAAGTAAAAACTTCCGGGTTCTTCACTGCGATACTTCCGCCGGTCACCATCTGCGCACCGCTTTCAAAAGCAATCTCCAGATCATCTTCCTGCTTCAGTCCGCCGCCGAAGTCTATCACCAAAGCGGTCCGTGTCGCCAGTCTTTCCAGCACACGGTAATTGATGATCCGCCCCTGACGGGCACCGTCCAGATCCACTACATGCAAACGACGGATGCCATGCGCTTCGAACATCTTCGCCACTTCCAGCGGATCTTCGTTGTACACCTTCTTGGTATCGTAATCGCCTTGCGTCAGGCGGACACATTTGCCATCTATCAAATCTATTGCAGGGATAAGCTCGATCATATTCTCTTACAGTTTTAGAAAGTTCCTCAGAATTACTTCACCGACCGAACCACTTTTCTCCGGATGGAACTGCGTTGCATAGAAGTTATCCTTATGCAGCGAAGCACTGAACGGTAATATATAATTAGTGGTAGCAGCCGTATATTCATTTACGGGTACATAATAACTATGTACGAAGTAAACAAATTTGTTCTCCAATTGTGCGGTAAATAAACCATCTTTAACCTGAGTTATAGTATTCCATCCCATATGGGGCACCTTATCCTCATGACGGTGGGGAATGAACCGCTTTACTTCCGTGTCAAAAATCCCCAGGCACTCTGCATCTCCTTCCTCAGAATGACGACACATTAATTGCATACCCAGACAAATACCCAATACGGGTTGTTTCAGATCCCTGATAACAGCATCCAGTTTATGTTCTTGCAGATGAGCCATTGTCGTTTGTGCCTCCCCTACACCCGGGAAGATCACTTTATCTGCTTTACTTAATAGCTCCGGGTCCGCTGTTATCACAGGACTTACGCCCAATCGTTTCAGTGCATAATTCACTGAGTAGATATTTCCGGCATTATACTTAATAATGGCGACGTCCATTTTTCTTTCTCCGTTTTCTTTTTTATATTGAGTTGCAAAAGTAACAAATTATCATAACATATCACCGTATGGTTTATGAAAAGTTGCCAAACAGTGTAGATTTGTAACAAACCTGTTTTCTAAAGATGTAATTGGAAAATAAAAAAAGCCATAACACATGAAACACCAATATATAAAAAAAGTCTGCTAATCTAACGACTAACAGACTTTACTGGCGGTCCGGACGGGACTCGAACCCGCGACCCCATGCGTGACAGGCATGTATTCTAACCAGCTGAACTACCGAACCAAATAATAAAAAAAAATAAACAAAACATTATTCAAAAGAGGCGGTCCGGACGGGACTCGAACCCGCGACCCCATGCGTGACAGGCATGTATTCTAACCAACTGAACTACCGAACCTCTTCTTGGATAATCAATCTCTCTCGATTGCGGTGCAAAGGTAGATATTATTTTTAATTCTGCAATACTTTAAGCAAAAAAAATACACCAATATTTCAACCATACCTGATAGACAGCAAATTAGAAAGCACATATTTTTAAGAAAATATCCACTAAACACATGCTTGTCACGCTTAGATACTTACTCGCGTATCTCTCCTTTATGCACAATCATTTTTACCAATGTCTGCATCGATTTATGTGTATCCGAAACCCACAACACCGAATCGTTCTGCGCATAAATACGAACAGGCAGTAAAAAAGAGTATCCTTTGATGGCCTTTATTTTTTTCACCCATTCACCTTGTTGGCTATCATATATATTGATAGCATCGTTATCGCCGGTTGCATACCAACGTTCGTTACACAAAGCAAGCGTCTTAGGTTTAAAATCGAGAGAAAGAGACAGTTCGTCCATATCAATGGAAGTTCCGTTTACCAAATCATCATTTACCAATGTCGGATCGAGTACACGTATTTTCTTTCCCTCATAATCTGTAAGCAGAATATTCCCTTCTGCATTGAACTGCATATAGTGGGGAGCAAAACCATTGTTACCCGGACTGTTATTTCCGGAAACTTGCCAATGACGGTTTATCTTCTGATAATTTTCTTGAGTAACATCCGACTCTTTATAAATACTGACCTTTCCGTTCTTGTCGCGTGCAAAGATAAGGCCATCTTTCACCGCAAGCGCTTGTGCCTGAAATACCGGACCACTCCATTTTCCATTCCCAATACAAGTGACATAAGTCAGATCCGGTAGTTCGAACACATGAATGCGCGACTGCCGCTCAGCAACATATAATCGATTTCCTGCCGGAACAATAGCTTCGATCGAACTCCCGAAATTCTTTTCCTCATTGTCGAATTGCCATGATTTCACCACATCTAGCAATCGCCCCTCCTTTGTATTGAATACCAACAAACTGTTTCCTTCCTTTCCTATGTTAGCAATAAAAAGAGTATCTCCCAAATGTGCTACAGTATAAGGAGAGAAGTCCTCCAAGGCTTCCATTCCTAAAGTTTCCGCATTAACTAACTGTGCAGCCTCATAAGAATAATACCAATAACTATCATATTCGGGCGAACCCTCCTCCGGGTTCCCTATATCATCACTGCTGCACCGAATGGTCAGCATACCCAACAATACCAACCAGATATAAACATACATTTTCATATTCACTTTCATTATTTATGGGATCAACTTAGTTTAATTCATTCATAGGGATTGCATAGATACACGCTCCGCTCTTTGTACGGTCTATAATAAACAAGGTATTACGGCGAATACAGAATTTTTCCGGGACCTGCAAGGTGACATCTCCAACAACCGTGTAATCTTTCAAGATTTCGCCTGTCACCGGATCGACTTCGCTAAACTTCTCCTTGCCGTTTGAACTAACAAACAACCGACCTTCATAAAAATCCAAGGCATAAGGAATATTTGCATACGTCAGCTGATCGACACGTTTAAATGTTACTCCTTCACGAATAGCATCAGGAGTAAAGATATCTATGCGTTTGGACGGATGAGTGGAATACAACAGTCCGCTCTGTTCATCTACTGCCATTCCATAAGTACCGGCGGTTTCACCCAAATGTTCGGAACGGATATAGATACGCGGAGCCTTTTTCCCCGGTTCCAAAATTCGTTCTTCCACAATATCGATATAACGTTTATCATGAATCATAATCAGTCCCTTATAATATAGCACATCAAAAGCATGAACAGTCTGCGAAGGCCCTGTTCCCCAACTACCAGTACCGATACAAGTAATAAACTGATGGTCTGCCGCATCAAAAATCTCCGTTCGGCTACCCTCATGAGTAACGTAAATCTTTCCGTTAGCACGTGTAACCCCATTCGGTCGACCTGTAAATTTTTCCTGGGCATCCTCCCAGGTCCATTCCTTGATACTTTCCAAATGCTTCTTACCACCGTTTGCTATACTGAATACTTCCAGGCTATAGTTATTATCGGCATCATTCACGACATACAACGTATCACCATATGCAAACACATCTTTCGGACGGAAAGTAGCTGCTGTTGCTCCCGGTACATCTGAATAATCCAGTTTGAAAGTAACAGGCTCTCCATCGTTTCCCTCAGAAGTATTCTCTTCGCGTAGCGGTGACAATCCACCATCGAGAGCATCCAGTTCCGGATCTTCAATAATATATTTAGAAGCTACATAGATATCGTCAAAATACCTGTTTTTACTCCGGCGGGTATGTAAGAAACGGCGAGAATAAACCGGCAGTTCTTTCTCCAGCGACAAATCTACATATACATTATTACACAAAGTAGGCCAGCCTGGTCCGGTTTGTTCGTATGTCATGTTTCCGGCATGGCCATATCCGACACAGTGTGCAAATTCGTGAAAGATAGTCTCCGTAATACTTTTATCGTCGGCATAATGCTCCAAATAACACACCTCATGCATACCGAAGGTAGTTCCTCCCCCCAGCCCCATGACTCCTGTCGTATATCCGAAAACCAGTCCTGCATGATTAAGCACTTTCGTCAACAAGGCGCTTTTGTCGATCTCCATCCTGTCATTGTTACTATGCAACGGTCCAAACTCATACAATGCTTTCTCGAACTTTTGCGAAGAGAACATATAACTCATGTTCAGCGCAATAGCTACAGCTTCACGTGTATGCGAAGCCTTCATTTTATATTTCCAACTAGCCTGAGTGTCGCTATATCTGCCAAAAGCGATACGCCATTTGCAACGAATAGATTGCAACCTGTCCCAATAAGGATCGTCAGACTCTACCGTGAAAGAAATGTTTTCTCCCGTCAGATACGGGTTTGCCATGATACGGATCTTTTTTCCGCTACGGGTATAAGCCGTCAAGTCTTGAGTGGCAAACGGAATACATACCCGAAGTTGCTGAAACGGCAGCACCTTTTCGAGCGACATAAACATGAACTCTTCATCATATCCATCAATAGTCGCCCAGATGGTTACGTTTTTCAACGCTCTGGGGCTATAAAAGCGGAGTTGGAAATTGTGATCGTCGTCCAATTGAATCTGCAACGGCTGAGTGACATAGAAACTGCGCTGGCTCGAATCGAAATAAATATCCGGCGATTCTTCATCGTTCAGCAAATAATACGTATTATCCTCATTATAGGCAGCTTCCGTCATCCTGACGGGCAATTCTTCAATTACAAGACCACCTTCATCGGGTAGGGATACTTCATCATCTTTACAGCCAACCAGCTGCAAAAGCATACCAGCCAACACAAACAGGCTAGCGGGAAATAATCTTTTCATCGTCTGTCTTTGTTTAGAATTAAATATAATACTCTTCCGAAAAAGGGTGCAAAATTAATTATTTTCGATGTGTTTTACCAGTATTCTTATTGCAAGGCAGGGCGACCGCACCAAAATTCCTCTAAAAAGTTTATCATTGCAAAATGAATACCTCTAATTATTTTTCAGAAGTGACAGATCCTCGTGTAACAGGTCGCTGTCTACATTTGTTGTCAGATAT
>NZ_JAMOKT010000022.1:0-95562 GCF_023656795.1 Parabacteroides caeci | reverse complement strand
TTAAAAAATTAATAATAAAGCATAGGTAGACATCCTAAAATATGTTACCCAAAAAACACACAACTAACTGTTCGCAAGTTAAATACAATTATTATACAACATAAATTGAAAGCTAACATATGGGCTGAAATGTTATATATAACATTTGATACCCAGGCCGAACTGCGCGTGGAAATGTCCCGTTGTAGTGCCCCATAGGATACGCTCACGCCCCGTCAGCGAGAGGATAATCCTGTCGGTCAGGTACGCATCGACCTCCAGCGTGACGGCCCCGCCATAGAGGAAACGGTCGCGGTGGCGGAGCGTAGAGCCGTCATAGAGCCGCCTTTCGCCCCGGTTCACACTCTCGTAACCGGCCAGCGCCGAGCCGCCGAGGTAGAAGAAAAAAGTCCTGGACGGGTCGGCGAGGAACTTGTAATAGTAACCGCCCTCGGCAGTGAACTGCGCCACAGGGATACGTTCCGACTTGTAGGGGTAATAACGGTTCAGGAACTCCGCGCCGAACACCCACTTGTCGGCATTCTTCGCGTAGCGGCTCATGGCCAGCCCGAACCAGTAGCCCGTTTCGCTGCGGCTGTCCCGGGTATAGAAGCCGTCGGTCATGCCTCCCCGTATTTCCAGCCCGCGCATGGCGGGCAGGGCACGCTGGGCGTGCGCCCCGTCCGAAAGGAGGAGGCATAACCCCAGCGTGAGAATGAATATCGCCCGTTTCATATCACTTTACCTTTAACTCGTTGATAACACGTGCGCGCACCAGGTCGGCATTCTCCACCGTGAAAGTCTGGTGTCGCCCGCCCTGCTGCTCGTGCAGTTCCACGACCAGCTGCTTGTCGTCGGCCAGCGTGAACTTCGGGAGCGTGAAGACCATGCGCTCGGTACGCTTGCCGCCGATGACCTGCACGTTGTTGTACGCACGCACGGGCCATACGACCTGCTCCTGGATGGCCGTGCGTTTGGCCACCTTCTTGTCCGTAATCTTGAACGTCAGGTAGTCCACGTTGAAAGGCACGTTGGAGGAGTTTTTCAGTTGGAGGTGGAAATAAAGCAGGTCGTTATGCACGTAGATACCTTTGAGGAGGTATTGTACCCCGAAACGCTTGCAACCGATATGCTTGATCTCGCGGCGGTCATTCTTGTAAATGGACTGCATGATCAGTTTGACCAGCAGCGGAGATTCGCATCCCAACTCCTGCAAATAGATGTCCAGCGCATTATTGGGGCGGTTTACCGCCTCCCCGCCATGCAGGAAGTCCGCCATCTCGACCGACAGTTTCACCGGCTCGTCGGCATACTTGACATTGAAGCTGTAATAGGCCCCGTCCTCGGTAATGACCGAAAGGTTGCTCTCGCGCGAGAAATCACGCAGGGCCGCCTTTACACGCAGCACGTTTTCCGTGCCGTCGGCTTTCGCCGCCAGAAGATCCGAAGACCCCAGATCGACGTAACGGATGGCCGAGGGGAAAATCACATGAACGGTCTTGCTGAACGTCACCTCCAGCGCGTAGGGCGGGATAACCCGGTTGAAGGTCAGCGGACGGGTAAGACCGTCGTACAAATCGCCCGTGGAGGGCTTTTCCTGCGCGTGGGCAGCGAACATGCACCCGATAAAAGCGAGTGCCAGAAGAATCTTTTTCATACTCGATAATTTTTTGATTGTTGATAAAAATGGATTTTTTCAGTGGTGTACGGAAGTACGTCGTTTGTACCCTTATTGAAGGGGCGGGAGCAGCAGGACGCTGTAACCGGCCTTGAGCGTGACCTTGACCGAGCGCATCTTCTTGCTCACGTATTGCGACACGCCCTGGATGGCGCTGCGCCCCAGGTCGGAGAGCAGTTGCGAACCGGCATCGTCCGTGATCGTGATACTGCTGCCCATGCCCGCACCCATATTGGCGGCGATCTCCTTCACGGCATTGAGTTCTTCCGACCCCGGCACGGGAATACCCTCGTTGCCGTTCGTGTCATAGACCGACAGATCGACCGGAACGACCGCCCCGCCGTGCTGGACAGCGCTGACCTTGACCGTCAGCCGTTCGCCGTTGATCCTCGCCGCCCCCGTTACGGGCGTACCCGAGGGGATGAGCAGCTCTCCCGCCATCATCGGTTCCAGCAGCCGGAAAGTAACCTCCCCGCCATCGGTGAGCGTCACGGTTTGCTGCACGGCGGCACGGATACTGTTGCGCTCGGGCTCGCGAAGGTCGCTCCCCACCGTGTTGAAACCCCAGTTCCGGGGCTTGACGAACTCACGGGCGAAGACCGAATCGGGCAGCGGGGCGGCGAGCAGCGACACGATGTTACGGCGCACCTGGCGCACGGGCTGCACGGAAGCCTTGCCGGAAACGGAGGCTTTCTGACGCGGGGCTTCAGGGGCTTGACCGCCATTCATGTAGCGGGCGGCGATCTCGTAGGACTTCTCCAGCAGCGCCACCTGCTCCTCCTGGGCCGTTTTCTGCGCCTGCTGTTCTTCCAGGCGGCGTTCCAGTTCCTCGATGCGGGCCTGCATCTCGCGCTCTTCCCCCGTTTCACCGGCGGTGTCCTCGTAGAAACTGCCTAACTGGCGGTTGATGTCGGCATAGGCGGCACGGGAAGTCCGGAAAGCTCCCGACGAACCGCCGGCAGGGCCGGAAGACTTATCCGGCACGGCAGCGGGCATGACGGGCTCTTCCTCCTCGTCCTCCATCCCGAACGCGAAATCCTGCAAGGAGCGCATCTTTTCCCGCTCCCTGCGCCGCATCTCCTCCTGCACGTAGGCATCACGCTTGTCCGAGAGGATACCCTCCGATTCCGGGGTCGGCAGCTCCGTGTTGAAACCCGCCGAAGGCTCCTCCCGTTCTTTTTCGCCGGGGGAGAAGATCAGCCACATGCACCCGGCAAAGGCCAGGAAAAAGAGCGGGAAGACCACCATCTTCTTCCGCATCTGTATCTGCCGGGGCGTGAGTTCCTTTTTCCCCGCCTCCGGCCGTTTATTCTGTTTTTCGTTCGTCGTCATAATTGAAATCTTTTAGATGTTTTACACTGTCGGCCTCCTGCCGTTGTCTTAATTCCAGCTCCAGCCGCTCGATATGCCGTATCTGCATCCGTTCCCCGGCTCCCTTGCCGAAGCGGTAGATGGAAGACACGGTAAAGTAGAGCGACAAGACGGAAAAGAACAAGAGCAGCGTGAGGATCACGATAATCCGCTTATCGGGCGAGAGCGCCCCGCAAGCGCGGCGCAGGTGGTCTTCGACCCACTCCCCGAAAGCCTTTATTCTCTTCTTTGCCATAGCCTTATCTTTTTAATGTACGTAAATCGCGGTTCTCCAGAATCTCGAATTTCTCCATGATGAAACCCTGCGGGTTATTGTCCGAACGCCCCGAGTTGATCAGCTCGCAGCGCGTGACCAGCGAACGCTCGGTGATGTTGCTCTCGCGGACAATCATTTGCCGGGCATAGGTCATGGCCCGGTAGGGATAGGCGTTGAAGTCGCACACCACGGAGTCCACCTCGATACGCTGGCTGATGTTCCCCGACACCACACGGTTGTAGTAACCTTTCTCCTGCATGTCCTGGTAATAGGCGAAGGCGCTCTTATCGACCAGGAACAGCGCGCGGTTGATGTTGCTCTCGATGGCCGCACGGTCGGGCGAGAGGGTGAAGAACAACTCGTGAAAACGCCGGATATGTTCGCGCGCCTCCACGGGGCGGTTCTGGCTCAAATCCTGCGAGAGCGCCAGCATCAGCGACTTGCCCCCGTCCAGGACGTAGATCTTCTCGCGCTGCTTTTCGGCGAAACGGAAGCTCGCGACCACGCTGAACACGGATACCAGCGCGCACAGGCAGAGGAACACGATACCGAAAAGCCGAATCTGCCTGAAACTTGTTTCGATGTTTTTTAATGACTTGAATTCCATTGTCCAAATTGTTATGAATGATTATTGTTACCTTGTGTTGCCAGGTTGCGCCCGTTGGGGGCACTGCCCGAAGCCGGGCCGCCAACGCCGCCGTTACCGGAGGAGGAACCGCCACCGCCGCGACGCCCGAACGTGCGGCCGATCATGTTGCCGGCGATACCGCCAGCGACACCCGTGGCGAATGCCCCGGCCTTGTTGATAC
Organism: Parabacteroides caeci; assembly: GCF_023656795.1. Classification (NCBI taxonomy): domain Bacteria; kingdom Pseudomonadati; phylum Bacteroidota; class Bacteroidia; order Bacteroidales; family Tannerellaceae; genus Parabacteroides; species Parabacteroides caeci. Next base: position 91,469 of record NZ_JAMOKT010000022.1, on the reverse strand, counting down.
CGCCCATAGCCCCGCCGGCTCCGCCCGACTGGATCACCCACTCGGCAACGGTGGGGATCGTGAAATAGCCTATGATACCTATAATCAAAAAGATAATATAGACACCGCTGCCGCTGTCGGGAATGTAGTTGGGGTCTTGCAGGGCCAGGACGTCCGCCTGGAGCATCAACGTCTGGATCTTGGCCAGCACCGCGGAGAACAGGTCGGCGATGGGAAGCCAAAGGTACACGCTGATATAGCGGGAAATCCAGCTCGCGAGCGTCGAGTGGAAGCCGTCGTAAATGGAGAGGGCGAACGACAAGGGCCCCAGAATCGACAGCACGACTAAAAAGAATGTCCGCAGCGTGTCGATGGTAAGCCCCGCGGCGTTGAACAACAACTCGAAGAAGTCCCGGACAAGCTGCCGGAAACCGGCCTTGATGTCGTACCACGTGCGTTCGGCCCACATGCTGATAATCTCGCCCAAGTCCGTGATACCCATATCCGCAAGCCGTTGTTCATACACCTCGTCGTCCACTAACCAAGCCTTGCCCTCGCGCCTGCGGGCCTCGGCTTCCAAATCGTCCTTCTGTTGCTGGTATGCCTGCAAATCCAATGTCTGCCCCTCCAGTATGGCGTGCGTGCCCTGCACCACGGGCGACATCACGGCGTTGATCGTCCCCAGAACCACGGTGGGAAAGAACATCACGCACAAGCCGATGGCGAAAGGCCGCAGGAGCGGGAACACGTCGATAGGCTCCGCGCTGGCCAGTGCCTTCCATACCCGGTAAGCCACGTAAAAGAGCGCACCCAGGCCGGCGATACCTTTCGCCACCCCGATCATGTCGCCGCATAGCGGCATCATCTCCTGATACAGGTTCCGGAGAACCTGGTGTAAATTGTCGAAATCCATGACTGCCTCCGTTTTCAGGTTACCAATATCTGTCGTTCGGGTTCCCGTAAAGTGCCAGCACCCGGTGCGCGTCGCCCTTTTCGCGGCTGCGGATGAAGGACACGGAGATGGTCTTGCGCGTGTAATAGCGCGTGAGGTTGCGGTACTCCAGCATCTTCGTGTAAACCTGATCCACCACGTCCATCCGCTCCTTGTCCGAGAGCGAGAGGCCGTTGCCGCCGGTTATGACCGTCTTGAGTTCCGCCACCAGCGCACCGCCCTCCTCCAGCAGCCGGGCGTAACCCGCCGAGATCGCCGCCAGCTCGTCCACCGTGAAGTTCGGGTCTGAAACCATACGGTTGAATCCCGAGGTGTAGATTTCCGTGATCTCGCTGACCATTTCGAGTGTCAGCTTCACCTTCCGGGCATCCTTGATGATGTTATGCACCGATTTGAGGGCGTCGTAGTAAGCCTTGCTCTGGTTATAAATCTTGATACTCTCTTGCAGCGACTTGACCATGTTGGTCGCCGTGGTCGAGCTTTGAACCGCGCTCTTGATGTTCTGAACGAGGTTCGACGGGTCGATGACCGTCCACTGCGCTTTTGCCTGGTACGTGAAGCAAAGAAGCCCCACGAACAGCGTTAAAATCAATCGTTTCATCCTTTTCATTATTTAATTCGTGAATACTTGGGCGGTCATTCCGACGCCCGGTAATAATCCCCGTAGGCGGAGAGCTGGAGCACCTCGCGCCCCGCATCGTAGGCCAGGGCGACATACCCGTAGAGGTCGAAGTAACGGATACCTCCCCAATACTTCCTCACGGGACGGGAGAAGCGTGTCCCGTCCTTGTAGGACACCTCCACGTAAAAACCGCCGCCCCGGCGTCCCGGGTTGCGGTAGATGCGAACCCGGGGAGAACCCGAGCGGCTTTCCCACTCGCCCGCCACCTCGTACAGCGCGAAGTCCAAACGCGCCGCCGTGGGGTCTGATCCGATACACTTGCGATACATGGCCTGCCCTCCCTTTAACGTTTGCCCTCGGCGAGCTGCCTGATCGCCAGTTCCATATCACCGCCCAGCTCGCCGGCAAGCCGCTGTACCTCCACTTTCTCCGTTTCCTCGGTCGTGTAGGCCAGGTACTCCGGGACGCTGACCTCCGTGGCATAGACCGCCGACTGAACGCCGCCCAGACCGATCCAGACCTCCTTGTATTTACGGGAAGGGGCGTTGGACTGGTTAATCGAGAGAATCTGCGCCTTCTCCTTGTCGGTCAGCCCCAACAAGGACTGAATCGCGTTGAAACGGTTCATGAATTTGCGCTGGTCGAGCAGGATCTTGCAGTCCGAGTTGTTGATGATCGCCTCCTTGACCACCGGGCTGGAAATGATGTCCTCGACCTCCTGCGTCACAACGATGGCCTCACCGTAGTATTTGCGGACGGTTTTATACATATAACGCAGATATTCAGCCATATTGGCCGTAGAGAGCGCCTTCCAGGCCTCCTCGACGATGAGCTGTTTGCGTACCCCCTTGAGCCGTCTCATCTTGTTTATGAAAGCCTCCATGATGATAATGGTGACCACGGGAAAAAGCTCCTTGTTTTCCTTGATGGAATCCACCTCGAAGACCACGAAGCGCTTCGAGAGCAGGTCGATGTTGGCCCGGGAGTTCAGAAGGAAGTCGTAGCGTCCGCCCTTATAATACTGCCGCAGGGTGATGAGCATGTTGTCGATGTTGAAATCCTCGCGGCTGACCCGGATCTCCCGCTCCTCCAGCTCACGGCGGTAGTCGTCCCGCAGGTACTCGTAGAAACTGTCAAAACACGGCACGATATTCCGGTCGGCGCGGATACGCTCGATATAGGCGTTCACGGCACTGCCCAGCTCGCCGCTCTCGGTCTTCGTGATCTTGTCGTCCTCGGTTTTCCAGAGTGTCAGCAGCAGCGTCTTGATGCTGTCCTTCTTCTCCACGTCGAAATAGTAGTCGTCGGTGTAGAACGGGTTGAAACTGATGGGATGTTCCTCGGTATAGGTAAAATACACGCCGTCCTCACCTTTGGTCTTACGCCGGATCAGCTCGCAAAGACCCTGGTAGCTGTTACCGGTATCCACCAGCACGACATGCGTGCCCTGCTCCCAGTATTGGCGGACTAAATGATTCATAAAGAATGACTTGCCTGACCCCGAGCCGCCTAACACGAATTTATTCCTGTTGGTAATGATCCCTTTTTTCATCGGTTCGTCCGAGATGTCCAGGTGCAGGGGCCTGCCGCTTACGCGGTCGCACAGCTTGATGCCGAAAGGACTGGACGAGGATTTATAGTTGGTTTCCTCCGTGAAGAAACAGACCGCGGGCTCGATGAACGTGTAGAACGATTCCTCGGCGGGGAAATCCCCCGCATTGCCCGGCATACCCGCCCAGTAGAGCGTGGCGGCGTCCACGGTGTTGTGGCGCGGGCGGCACTCCATCAGAGCGAGCTGGCTGCCCACATCATTGCGGATATGCCGGAGCTCCTGCACGTCGTCCGACCAGGCCAGCACGTTGAAATGGGCCCGGACGGATTGAAGACCGAACGAGTGCGCCTCGTTGAGATACTGGTCGATGTCGAGTAGGTCAGCCCCCTTACGGGAGCTTTCCCCTCTAAGAACCGTACGTGAGAGTTTCCCCTCATACGGCTCAAGCAATTCAAAACTTTTATTTGTAACTAAAAGCCGGCTCATAGTAACTTCCATTTATTTCTGTTAGTAATTCGGCTGCAATGGTCATGTATTAGGACTTTCGCCTTTCTACTGCTCCCTGTCATTTCAGTAATTTTCCAGGGAGTTTCCCGTGTGATGTGCTTGCCACACACAGGGCAACATTGCATTTGCTGATTCCACAGGCGATAGATATATTGCTTGCCGTCTAAGTGTGCAAGCATTCTTCGGGTCTTGTATTGATCGAAGAAATCTTTCCAATCGGCATCATACGGGTTGGCCTCACTGCGGATTTTGATATGTCGCTTTATTTTCGTATCCGACAATCTCACAAGAGTGTGGTATTTATCCACTTTCCTGTTTTCAAGCGGTACGGCAAAAGTCCAGCTTCTACCTCTTACAGTGTGATAATACTTGTTGGCAATCCATCGTTTACCTTTTTTGGGATGTCTTCTGCGAGACCATCGCCATAGTTTGTTGAAAATTTGTGCATCTGTTTTACGGAAAGTTTCCGATGCAGAACACCCCTTGTAGTAGTTCGCCCATCCTCTAATGACTGGGTTTAGCAATCGTATCAAAGATTGTTGCTTAGAAGACTTGTTCTTGTCCACTATTTCACGAACCTTATCTAAAAATCTCTTTCGACTCTTCTTGGATGGTTTTGTGATAAACTTGCCTTTATATTTTCTGATATTGAACCCAAGAAAATCAAACCCTTCTTCTATATGAGTTATCTTAGTCTTTTCTTCTGATAAGGTAAGCCCTCTTGCTTGAAGAAACTCAATGACTAATGGTTTAACATGGTTCTCCAACAACTCCTTACTCTCTCCTGTGATAATAAAATCATCCGCGTAGCGAACAAGATTTATCATAGGAGTATAGTAATTTTTCTTCGAGCGGTTTATCGGAAAGCTATCGGCAAGCAGTTTTTCCAGTCCGTCCAAAGTCATATTTGCAAGAGTTGGGGAGATGATGCCGCCTTGAGGAGTTCCCTCCTCTGTCGGAAAAAGTTGCTTGTTGAAAATAAATCCACTTTTCAACCATTTACGGAGCAAAACTTTATCCATAGGGATATTGTCAAGCAACCATTCATGACTGATATGGTCGAAACAACCTTTGATATCACCTTCTAAGATCCATTGTGGGGATGTCGTCCTTGCCAGGTCATTGAAGCATTGTTGAACGGCATCTGCCGTGCTCCTTTCTTTTCTGAAACCATAAGAATTGGCATCAGCCGTTGTTTCAGCTACGGGAGCCAGTGCCATCAGATACAATGCCTGCATAGCCCGGTCTTTCATAGTTGGTATACCCAATGGTCTTAATTTCCCGTTACTCTTTCTGATATGTACTCGTCTCAGAGGTTGGGGTGTATAACCTCTCCTTTTCAGTTCGGTTATTGCACACACTTTAGCATCTGGCGTTTTCCATGTTACCATATCGACGCCAGCCGTTTTACTCCCATTATTGGAAGTTACACGTCTTACCGCTAATGCTTTAGCGTAAAACGAGTGGGTCAGTGTCCACTGCAAGGCTTTGACCTTGTTGTGGCGACCCTCTTTTTGAGCCTTTACAATACGCGCTTGTAGCTTTTGAACCGCAGCTTCGCATTTGAGCCAATTTATACTGTCCCATTTGCTCTGCGTTTGGTCAGTCGATGCACACGATTTTTTAATTTCGTTCATTTGCTTTTCTCCTTTTAAAAGTTCTAAAAGTTTCTTGTAAAGAATCACCTACCGCAGAAGTCAGCCTGCTTTCGCAGCGGGATGATGTTTCAATCCCTATTCACCCCATTACAGGGTGGCATTCGCTTTTTCTGCAATCCTATACCCGCACTCCATTCGGCATTCCTTACGGTCTGCTTACCTGTCATTGGCAGGAGAAATACGGGCTTACTACGTTCCGTGCAAGTAACTTATAAGTGGGTTAGGTTCTGTCTATTACACCGGCAGTACTCTGTTCGTGTATTCCCAGAATGGAGAGGAATAACCGACTGCTTCCCTTTTGGGCTGAAGCCTATCAGTATCTTTGGCTTCTTCAACCTTACGACGTTTAGACGACAGTTCGCTTACGCTAACCATACCACCCAAGCCAAGCTCCCTGACTGTATGATACTAACAGCCATTGTCTTTCCCTCACGGTTCTGACTGCTCCTTTCGGAAGGGCTACCTTGTCTGGACAGCTTTGATACAGTATATTACTATTGGTGCATCTGTCCATAGGCTACCGTTGACGAAACAACGGGTTAAATCTAAGTTTAACAATTACTTACACAGCGACGTATCGCACCCACTCCTTGTTTATCTGGTTCCCGCGGGAGTAGCGGGAAAGGGACTGCATGTTACGCGCACGTTTCTCGAACATACGCAGGTTTTCGTCGCTGTCTTCCAGGAACACGTACTGGTTGTAAAGGTGGTCGCAGGAAAGCAGAAGCCCCACGGGGGCCGCGAACGAGAGCAGGCAGTCCGAACGGTCGGTGGAAAGACGCTCGTAACGGGTGTCCGTACCCACGCGCCCCGGCAGGTCTTCCGTGTCCGAGAGCGTGTGCAGGCACACCCGTTTGTTACCCACGCGCAGAACCTCGGCCCCCAGCTCGATGTCCTGAAGAGAAGTCGTCTCCGAGAGCGAGAGGGAAAAGTACCGTTCCAGCAGGCCCGGACAATCCGCCGTACCCGTGATCTCGTCCCCCGTGAGGCGGACAAGGGTCAGGAAACCCGAATCGTTCAGAATACGCTCGAACTGTTCCGCCGCCTCCAGGAATTTTGTCGCCGCCTCCCGGTTTACCTCTTTGGGAATGATGTTGCCCCGGCAGAGGGTCGAGAAGTCTGAACGCATGTGCATACGCTCCCTCGTCGTTTTCGTCAGGTAGAGGAAGCAGGCGTGGGTCAGGAACGGACGCTCGTTGAAATGCCGCTCGTAACTGCGGGAGAGGAAACTCATGTCCCCCTCGCCCGTGGCCGGGCGGTAACGCTCGCGGATGAACCAGTCCTGCTTGTGTACCACGCTGTATTCGGGCAAGACCTTCAGGGCCTTGCACCAGGCGGCGTGGATCGCCTCGTACTCGGCGGACGTGACGGTGAACAGCTCCGGGAGTTCGACCCGATAGACGACCGTTATGTCCGCGTCCTTGCTGATGATACAACCGCCTTCCACGGCCAGGAGCGGGAACTTGCTTTCCAGCGTGGTAGCTTTCAAGATGTTTCTCATACGCGGCCCCCCTTTCTTTTCAGCAACCGGCGCAGGGACTTGCGGTTGAGCAGGTAGCGGGGATGCCGGCGCGCGGCGAGCAGCTTCATCAGCCCGTGTTCCCCGTAACGGGCGTTCAGGCGGAAGGTAAGCCAGACCAGCACCGAAGCCGCCGCAACGCCGAAAGCGATACATACCCACTGATCGACCCCTGCCATGTAGAGGATGACGAACACCACGAAGACGGCCAGCAGGCCGCCCGCGAAGATGAAGAGGTACTGCGCCTTCAGGCCCCGGAACTCCACGCTCTTGCCGATTCCCTTGTTGATTCCATATTCCATAATTATTTGCATGACAGGTTGGACTACAAGAAGAAAGAGCGTAGGATCGTCGCGGCGACAATCAGGAAAATACACGCGCCGAACCAGCTCGCGGCGGTCTTCGACGTGTCGGGGTCGCCGCTCGAAAACTTGTTATAGACCTTGATCCCCCCGATAAGGCCGACCACAGCCCCAATCGCGTAGATGAGCTTCGTTCCGGGATCGAAGTAGCTGGTTACCATGTTGGTAGCCTCCGTAATGCCGGCGATGCCGTTGCCCTGCGCGAAGGCGGAGGAGATGGCGGCAAAGAGAAATGCCGCCGGAAGAAGAATCTTGTTCTTTCTCATAACTCGATAATGTTTGAATTGTGGCGCGGGGATGGATAGGCCCCGCACCGGGTTAAACTTCTTGATTCGGATTTTTTCAGTGGTTCGAGGATAGCCTCACGCGCTACCCGTAGTCTTTTTCTTTCATCGTGATGTCATTATGGGGTTAAACAAACTCACGGACGTCGAAACCCGTGGGAATCGAACCCTGCGGAGATGGGCTTTCCGCAGACCTCTCGGACATACGCCGGTGAAAGGCCGAGAGGTAGGTGTCGATCAGGGATTTTACCCTGTCGTTCCCGTCGGGGCGGCCCGAAACGATGACCTCGAACATGTCGGTCTGTTTCAGGCCCAGGAGGACACGTCCCGTTTCCTCCCTTTGCTCGTCTGTTGAAGGTGGATCGTGTACCACGTGGCGGTAGGCTTCGCCCATCTGTTCAAAACTAACCCCCTGGGCAAGCGAGCGGCCCAAAAGGGGCAGCTCTTCGGTGTCGTCTTCATCCTCGTCATAATCCGGCTCCTCCGCGTCCGCATCCGGGAAAGATTCATCGTACAGCGGAAAGTCGATTTCCAGAGGTTCGTTAGGCTCCCCCTCGGGAGCGACACCGAACACTTCATCCAGGTCTTCCGGCGGAATCTGCCGGGGGTGTTCGGGTACATTCGTGGGCACAAATATATCGGCTTTTTCCGTAACTTTTTCAGTTTCAGATTCTACGGCAGCTTGTGGCCGGGAGTGGCGCGGGGCGAGGACAAAGCGGCTCCTGCCGATGATCTCCTGCCGGCAGGGCGTGTCTTCGGCAACGATCCCGTCTGCCGATTCGTTATGTTCCATCCGCCGCAGGCGGAAAAACGCCCACAAGGCATACCCCACGGCAAAGAGGGGCAGCAGCCACAACGCCCCGTTCATCGCTCCTCCGCTTTGGGTTGCAGGGAGGCCACGGCCTCACGCTCCTCGAAAAGCCGCTCGATGGTTTCCCGGTTATCGTCCAGGTGCGCCTTGAGAACCTTGTCCACGTAGGCCGTGATCGTCACGTCGCCACGACCGATGACACGGGTGATCTCGCGGATACGCTCGTGGTACGACGGACGTATCTTCACGTGCTTGTTACCGGCGAAAGGCAGCCGCAGCAGGCAGATGTAACGGGCCAGGTACTCGGCCTCGGGGGTGGGGACAGTCCCCACGGCGACCTCCCCCGAAGGGCCGTCGGGGACGATAAGGGTTTTCATCCTGCGCCGGTAGCGGCACACGCGGAAGATGAAGGGTACGGCGACGCAAAGGACGGCCGCCAGGATAACAGATAAAATAATTGCTTTGTCTGACATGATGGATTGTTTTTAATGGATTGTAAAAATATTGGGTTCATAACTAAAAAATATCGGAGTTCCGTTTCTTGTAGAGTTCCGAAATTTCCTCCTGATAGGTAGCGAAATGCTGCTCCAGCACATTGTCCAGGTAGCTATACAGCGAGAGTTCGTTCTTACCGATAACCTGCACTATCCGGGTTATACGCTCGTGAAACTCCTTGCGGATATACACCGTTTTGCCGCTTCGGGTATTGGAGGGGGCGTTCCGGATAAAAAGACGCTCGTAATCCTGGCCTTTCCCTCTTCGGCGGCGTCCCTCCTCTTTCGTAGCCGACGAGGAGGCGGCCTCGCCGGACGGTTCCGATAGAGCCGATGCCTCCTCCTCTTTTTCCGGCGTGTAAGGATGTAATGGCCGGTTTCGGCTTTTGGCCTGGCTGATGATGAAGGAAGCGTCCAAACCGTCGTCATGTTCTTTTCCGCTCATAAGATCCTACTTTAACAGTTCGATCAATTCATCCACGAGTTTATCCAGGTTGCTGCCCCGGATCAAAGAACGGTCTGCCGGGAAGAGCGTGGAGCGGAAGACAGAGCGACGGCTGGCGTTCTGCTCACGACGAAAACGCTTGGTGTCAGGCAGGAAGGTCTTCAGAACAGGAAGATCCAGCTCTTTCATTACCGCCTCGTAAACCTGATATAACTCTGTTTTTTCACGTCCGTCCACCATGTTCCATAGCATATACAGCCCTTTCATCCGGGACTTCTCGCGGCCCATGATATGCTCTTTTACCACAACCGCGTAATTCAGGGTGCTTTCCATGACAACCCGGTCGGCACTGATCGGGGCGACGAGATAATCCATTCCGGCCAGGGAATGAATCAGATCCTCGTTATTGATCGTACCGGGAAGGTCGAAGAACACATAATCGAAATCACCTTGCGGCAGGAGGTAGTCGGCATCGGCCAACGCCTCTTTCGTGTTGCTTTCCACGACGGGATAGGCTTTCTTTTGAAGCCGGGTGAATTGTTCGTAAGCTAACCTCTTGTAATGTTCGTCTTCGAGGGCAAGCTTCAGGTCACGTTCCCGCATCTCCACGATGGAGTGTTGGGGATAATCGCAGTCGATGACCGCGACATTGAAACCCTTTACATAGTGCAGGTAAGAAGCTGCCAGCACCGTGAGGGTGGTTTTACCCGCTCCGCCTTTCTGGGTGGAGAAGGCCACGAATTTCGTTTTCTCTTTCATTGTTCCATGCGTTTTTAGTTATACAATCGGGTAATCGTTCATCTCTTCACGTATCCGGGCAAGTGACGGCATGAGATTTTATGCAGGTATGCCGGCACGCATATATGCTGGTGCGCTGGCAGGCTGTTACGCCGGTATGCCGGTGCATGGGCGCGTGTCCGATTTTATACTCATGCGCAACCGCATTTGCTTATCCGGACAAAGACCCGCTTTTTCCTCTGCACACGGTGTTTTCTGCATCCGTCCGCACGTGTGCGGACAGGAGGATGTGTCATTGCCCGTATCCGTTCTCACGTGCAAAGTAAACCCTTAAAAACACGGGTTGTATGCTCTTTTTCCGCTATGGCCGCGTGTGGCATCAAAGTGGACGCAAGTGGCGTAATCACTTGTAGTACAAGCGATTGAATAGGTCGGTATCTTTGCCTCGTGAACGATCCCGACGCTAATGAAGCCGTCCTTGCCCCGTTTTACGGCGGCTCTTTCAATGTTCTGTCCGCGAGCGGGCAGAAGGTATTTGCAAAGGGCAAATAGCAAGCTGTGTTTTCTGCTGCACGATTCTCGTTTTGCAGCAGAAAACAGCTTGCCCGCAAGGGGGAGAAAGCACCTCCGGAGTCGGTGCTTTTCAGAAGGGCGGCAAGCCGCGAAGGGATCGGAATTTTCAGGAACCGGTGGGGCCCTGGCCTCTCCTTAAAATTTCGATGCGATGGAAAAGAACAGAAAGCCCCGAGGGGGCAAAGGGGGACGACCCGCGAAAAACGACCCGGCCGTTTACCGCTTTTCGGTAAACTTTTCAGCCGTGGAACATGCCCGTTTCCTCGACCTTTACGAGCAGTCCGGGCTATTGTCCAAAGCCGCTTTTATCAAAGCGAGAGTGTTCAACGAGGCGTTCCGGGTGGTAAAGACCGACCGGGGAACGCTCGAATACGTGGCGAAGCTGACCGCTTTCCACGCCCAATTCCGTGCCGTGGGAACGAATTACAACCAGGTGGTGAAGGAGCTGCACGCGCATTTTTCCGAGAAGAAAACACTCGCGCTGCTCTATAAACTGGAGAGAGCGACACGTGAACTGGCGGCCGTCGGGCAGCAGGTCGTGTCGCTCTCCGAAGAGTTCAAACAGCGATGGTAGCCAATATCACCACCGGAAAAGACGTGTACGGCGCGCTGGCGTACAACCAGGAGAAAGTCGATCGGGGCGACGGGAAGGTGCTGCTGACCCACATCGTGAGGGAGCCGGCGGATGGGCGCTTCAACGTGGCCGCGACGGCAGAAGACCTCCTGCGCTGGATGCCCTCGCACTACCGGACGGAAAAACCCGTCGTGCACGTGTCGCTCAACCCGGCTCCCGAAGACCGCCTCGACGACGGGCAACTCGCGGAGATAGCCGGGGCCTACATGGAGCGCATGGGCTGGGGAGGACAACCTTATATCGTATTCAAGCATACCGACATCGGACGGGAGCATATCCATATCGTGTCGGTGCAGGTGGCCCAGGACGGGCGCAAGATAAACGACAGCAGGCGCAACGAACGCAGCGTGGCCGTTACCGAGGAACTGGAACGGGAGTACGGACTGCATCCCGCCAAAGGGAGAAGGCGGGAGAAAGGGCAAGGGATCGTCCCCGCCGATTACACGCGGGGCGACCTGAAACGCCAGGTGGCAGCGGTAATAAAACCGGCCGTGGCGACATACCGCTTCCAGACCCTCGGCGAGTTCCGGGCATTGTTGTCCTTATATAATATAGGTATAGAGGAAGTCCGGGGAGAGCGGAACGGAACCCCCTACCGGGGATTGCTCTACACGCTGCTGGACGAGAACGGGGACAAGGCAGTGGCCGCGCCGCTCAAATCCTCACTGTTCGGTAAAGAGGTCGGGTATGACGGGCTGGAACGGCACATGGAGCGCAACGCCGAACGGTTCGGGAAGGACGACACGAGGAGGCAAATCCGTGGCCGGGTCGATAAAGCGCTTCGGGGAGAACCCACGGAGGAAGAACTGCGCGAACGCCTGCGGGGAGCCCGGGTGGATCTCTACATACGACGCAACGAAAACGGCCGCATCGTGGGAGTGACGTTCATTGACCACGAAACACGGACGGTCGTGAACGGATCACGGCTGGGAAAGGCATACTCGGCCAACGCCTTCGAGCTGCGCTTCGGCGGGAAACGGAATCCCGGGGAAAACACGAGGGACTTGTCCCCGAAACAAGCGCCTGCCGGACGGGACGGGCAACGGAAGCGGAATACCTCACGACGGAGGAAAGTATAACATCTCAATTATCATTCATTTATTAAATTTTACGGTTATGCAACAGGAAGACGACCTTCGGGGTCTTGCAAAAACAATGGATTTCATGCGGGCATTGAGTATCTTGTTCGTGGTTATCAACATCTACTGGTTCTGTTACGGGCAGATACGGGAATGGGGAATCAATATCGGCGTGGTCGATAGGATTCTGCTGAACTTCGACCGCACCGCGGGGCTGTTCCGGAATATACTATGGACGAAACTTTTCGCCGTCGTGTTCCTCGCCCTTTCATGCCTCGGGACAAAAGGAGTAAAAGAGGAGAAAATTACCTGGCGGAAAATCACGGCATCGCTGGCCACGGGAGGCGTGCTGTTCTTCTTCAACTGGTGGCTGCTGGACTTGCCGCTGACGGCGATGGCGAACGCGGCTTTCTACATACTGACCCTATCGGCCGGGTATATCTGCCTCTTGATGGGCGGCGTGTGGATGTCCCGCCTGCTGAAGAACAATCTCATGGATGACCCTTTCAACAACGAGAACGAATCATTCCAGCAGGAAACACGCCTGATCGAGAACGAGTACTCCATAAATCTGCCGACGAAATTTTACTATAACAAACAGTGGAACAACGGGTTCGCCAATGTCGTAAACCCGCAAAGGGCTTGCATCTGCATGGGAAGCCCGGGCAGCGGGAAGAGTTATTGTGTTGTAAACCAGTTCATTAAACAGCAAATCGAAAAGGGCTATACCCAATACATCTATGACTACAAGTTTCCCGATCTTTCGGAAATCGCTTACAACCACCTGCTGAATCACCAGAAAGGTTACAAGAAAATCCCGACTTTCTACGTCATAAATTTCGACGACCCGCGCCGCTCGCACCGCTGTAACCCCATTCACCCGGACTTCATGACCGATATTTCGGACGCCTACGAGAGCGCCTATACCATCATGCTCAACCTGAACCGAAGCTGGGTGCAGAAGCAGGGCGATTTTTTTGTGGAAAGCCCCATTATCCTTTTTGCGGCCGTGATCTGGTTCCTGCGCATCTACGACAACGGGCGGTATTGTACCTTCCCGCACGCCATCGAGTTCCTGAACAAGCGGTACGAGGATATTTTCCCGATTCTGACATCCTACCCGGAACTCGAAAACTACCTCAGCCCCTTTATGGATGCCTGGCTCGGAGGCGCTCAAGACCAGCTCCAGGTGCGCCCATAAGGGCATATAATAAATATAGCTTTGGCAAGCTATTAGGTTCGTGTTCTTTGAAATAATAACCTATCACCAGCCGACTTATCCATTCAACGAAAGACGATGGGGAGTGTAGCATGTCGGCAAAGCCACGAGTGGACTAACTGTCAAGTCTTGACCGAGTGGCGAGGTGAAACGATAGATATGAGGATAAAGCCTATACTGGTTGAACGATAGTCCGAGCGGCTCGATGGTTAAGCCTTAACGGAAGACAGTTACAGACGTTATGCTGTGGCACCCAACTTCTCCTTGCAGGTCGATTGGGCAAAAGAACTTGTCACAGAGCAACTACATAAATAGTAAAGGACGAAAGTCGTATCCGACAATCTATCAAGCCAAATAGTTATTATATGTCTAAATGGGGATTGCCTAAGTGGGGCAACCCATATGGCAACAGAGCTTCCGTAGTAGTCCGAGCAAGGGAAAACCTTGTACATGGCGAAGGGAAGCAGCCATTATCGTTTAATGTTAATTTTGGAAAATGTGAGAGACATGAAAAGAAATCCAGAAAAAATATTAAACAGTCTAACACAACATAGTTCCGACTTGGAATACAAGTTCGAACGTTTGTATCGGATACTGTTTAATGAAGAGATGTACTACATAGCCTACCAACGCATATATGCCAAACAAGGCAATATGACAAAGGGAGTTGACGGAAAAACCGTTGACGGCTTCAGTATATCCCATATTGAGCAGTTGATTGATACGCTCAAAAACGAGACGTATCAGCCTAAACCCTCACAGCGAGTTTACATTCCGAAGAAAAACGGAAAGATGAGACCGCTGGGTATTCCGTCATTTATGGATAAACTTCTGCAAGAGGTTATCAGAATGATTTTGGAAGCTGTCTACGAGGGCAGTTTTGAAAACACTTCACATGGTTTCAGACCGCAACGAAGTCCTCAAACTGCACTTTCAAGCATTCAAAAGTCGTTCAATGGCACAAAGTGGTTTATCGAGGGAGACATTAAAGGATTCTTCGATAACATAGACCATGAAGTATTGATAGCCATTCTTTCAGAAAGGATTTCCGATAACAGGTTTATCAGACTTATCAGAAAATTCCTGAATGCGGGATATGTTGAAGATTGGGTATTCCACAAATCATACAGTGGTACTCCGCAAGGTGGTATTATAAGCCCTATATTGGCGAACATATACCTTGACAAATTCGATAAGTATATCAAGGAGTATATCACAAAATTCAACAAGGGGAAAAGACGCAAGGATAATCCGATTGCAAAACAACTCGGACATCGTAAAGCCAAGTTAGTTGAAAAACTACGAAACACTGTTGATGAAACGAAACGTAAACAATTGTTTGCAAGAATTAGAGAAACAGTCAAAGAACGACTGAAATATCCTGCCGGTGATGAAATGGATGACAGTATCAAACGACTGAAATACATAAGATATGCAGATGATTTTCTAATTGGAGTAATCGGTAGCAAGCAAGATTGTATCCAAATCAAAGAGGACATAAAGCAATTTATGGCTGATAAATTGAAACTGGAACTATCTGACGAGAAAACTCTGATTACCAATGCAAGAAAACACGCTAAATTTCTTGGTTATGATGTCTTTGTACGAAAATCCAATGATACACGCAGAGATAAGAACGGTCATTTGACAAGGCCGTTAGACCACAAGATAGTACTATATGTGACTACCGAAATAATGCGAAAGAAACTTCTTGAATATGATGCTGTTAAAATTACCGAGCAGAACGGGAAAGAAGTTTGGAAGCCAAAAGGTCGTTCATATATGAGATGTCTTGATGATTTGGAGATTATAAGTCAATATAACTCTGAAATCATGGGGTTCTACAACTATTACTCGATAGCAAACAACAGCCCCGTTATTGACTCTTTCTACAACATTATGGAGTATAGTATGTACAAGACATACGCCGCAAAATACACTACTTCCAAAAAGAAGATTATTGCGAAGTACAAGAAAAACGGTGTATTCTCCATACCATACACAAACAAGAAAGGGTATGAGGTCAGACATGAGTTTTATGACAAAGGTTTCAAACGCAAGGAATTACCGAACCGTACTTTGGATGACAGATTACCTAACACAGTCGCTATAACGGGTGGCAGAAATGGATTAATTACAAGACTAAATGCACGTGTATGTGAAAACTGCGGTGCAACCGATAATCTTGAAATGCACCATGTTCGCAAACTCAAAGACTTGAAAGGTAAAAGTGATTGGGAAATAAAAATGATTTCTCGTAACCGTAAAACATTAGCAGTATGTTCAGTATGTCATCACAAAATACATTCGGGAAAGTTAGACTGAATGATAAGGTGGAGAGCCGTGTACGGGGAGACCTGTATGCACGGTTCGGAGGCGAGTGCTTGGAAACCTACCATTGTAACAAATGGCAAGGCGCTGGGTGCTTAGCCTATGGCCAGATAGCATCGGCCAAAATTCCGCTTTCCCGCATGATTTCGCCCCAGCTATATTGGGTCATGTCGGGCGACGATTTCACGCTCGACATCAACAACCCGGACGATCCCAAGATACTCTGCGTGGGGAACAATCCCGACAGGCAAAACATTTACGGAGCGGCTTTGGGATTGTATAATTCCCGGATTGTCAAGCTCATAAATAAGAAAGGCCAGCTCAAATCGGGCATCATCATCGACGAGTTGCCGACAATCTACTTCAAGGGACTCGACAACCTGATCGCCACGGCCAGAAGCAACAAGGTCGCCGTGCTGCTGTGCTTCCAGGATTTTTCACAGTTGAAGAGGGACTACGGGGACAAGGAGGCCGCCGTCGTGATGAACACGGTGGGCAACATCTTCTCCGGGCAGGTCGTAGGTGAAACGGCCAAGACACTCTCGGAACGGTTCGGTAAGGTATTGCAGAAGCGGCAGAGCATGACGTTGAGCCGCAGCGACAAATCGACATCCATATCCACGCAGCTGGACAGCCTGATCCCGGCCTCGAAGATCTCGACGCTCACGCAGGGAATGTTCGTCGGGGCCGTGGCGGACAATTTCGACGAACGTATCGAGCAGAAGATTTTCCACTGCGAGATTGTCGTGGACAACGAAAAAGTGAAAGCGGAAACGGCCCGGTACAAGAAGATACCACAAATTACCGATTTCACGGACGAGAACGGGACGGATCACATGAAACAGGTCGTGCAGGAAAACTACGAACGTATCAAGGCAGAGGCCGGCCGCATCGTCGCCGAGGAACTGGAACGTATCAAGAACGACCCGGTGCTTTGCAAGCTCCTGCCGGAACAGAACTAAATGAACACAAACACCCCCGCAAACAACCTCCGTGACCTTAACCGGGGCTGTTTCCTGGTTTTATAACCGTACAGCCGGTGTTTTGGAGCATAAAGTAGTGATTATGTGAACGGAAAACATTATTTTTGTGTTCGGAATCCTTTTAATTATAAGTATGACAGTTACCGATATATACGAAGCAATGAACAGCAAGGCGGAAGCGTTTTTCGAGTGGTTGCAGGCTCACCCGAAATACGGGTTGCTGTTTGGTGTCGGGTTGCTTGCCCTATGGCTTGCAGGGTTGCTGTTCCGTTGGAAATGGGCGTGTCATTGGCAGTTTAACAGCAAACTGTGGTTATTTGACGATTGCAAGCCTGAAACACGCCGCAGGGTTCAGATTGTGTTGGTCAGCGTTCTGATTATACTTATATTGGTTGGTTTCTTTGTATGGAGATAACGGTATGGAAAAGGACAATCGCAAATACCGGATCTGCTTCATCGACTATATGTGGTATGTAGCCGAGATATGGCACGAAAGGGAGCGTACCAATCTCAACGGACGTATGCTACTGTTTTGGTGCTGGCTCTTCGTCCTACTCATACCGCTTGGGTTTCCGCCGATATTGCGCCTTTTCGGCTGGATGATTGGTTTGGCCATAGTGATTCCTCTCTGCTTTCTTCCCGATTTATTCTGCAAGCTACGCTATACAGCCGGACGGCGTGAAGCGCTCCGTGAACATTACGGGAAGATGAAACATCCCGGCAGGAAGCTCGCCAAAATAGTTCTTATCGCTATCGCCCTGATCGTGGCAAATGTAGCGCTGATGTTCCACCTCGGATTTATACATTGGGCATGATGAAACGGCAGGAGAATAAGCAACGGTTTTATCTCTGGGATTACCTCTGGTGGATGGGGGAGAAATGGAAGCAGGCAAGACGAACAGGCAGGGTCGATGGCGAAATGATGCTCTCGATTTATATCTTCGCTCTTTTGATATTCCCTATGATGACTGTTACTATCCGGCTTTTTCCAGGTGTGTCGGCATTGTTGCCATGTGTCGTTTTTAGCATTGTCACATTTGCCGTTATGTCGCTCGTCAGCAGGATTTACAAATGGCGAGGCAAAGCAGTGATGTCTCACTATGCCAAGTGCAGGTTTAACGAACTCCTTGCGGTTCTGTTATTTTTCCTTGCGATGGCCATTATCTGCTTTATGATGTATCTTCTTGACAAAAAGTGATACATACTTTGATACGGACTCCGGGCCGTTATATCGAATGGTCTAACTCGATGTACCAGTTTCCCTTGATGGGCTTGTAAAGCGTGGTGTCGTTGTACGTCCTGCGGTAGATCTCGTTCAGGTCGCCATGTTCGGTGATACGGATATTCCGACGGCTTCTCAATCCGGGATCGTAAACGAAACTCTTGGACGTTCCGGCATCCACGATGCCGTGGGAGTAGTACGGCATAACGAGGCTCACATATACCGAATCTGCCGTTCCCCATTCCCTGCGATCAACAAGGATAAAACCGCATCCAATCTCTGATAACAGGGAGTCGAGTAGGATTCGCTCCGGCTTCAACAGTCCATATACCGGGATGTCTTGTTCATCATTCGTTTCATGGGATGTATCGCTTTGCTCCATTGAATCAAGTATAATAACCTCTTCCGGAGAAAGCGGCGGGTAGTGAAAACTACCTTCTGAACTCTCTGCCATGATTTCGTACACCTTACGGAACGCCGCCTCGTGCGTGGCGAAGTGGCGTATCATTTCCTCGTCGCTCGGCGGCATGGGCGGCTCTCCGCAACTTGCGGCAAACAGGCTTGCTAAAAGCAGGATTGTGATGGGTATTTTCATTTTTGCTCCCAATGTTTTTCAAATTACTGATATATATCTGACAGCAATGCCTTTGAGTTCTTCTACACTGACTTTTCGGCATGCTTCTAAATTCAATCTCTCTAAATTATACAAACTTGCGATTGTTGGTTTTAGGTTTGTGAGAGCCGTACACCTTTGTAGAAAAAGAGTTTTTAGATTGACACACTTTTCCAAACCTTCGATCGAAGTAAATGAACCTCCGATAATACGCAAATACTGTAAACTAATGGTCTTTTCTAAAAATGAAAGGTTGTCTGTCCTAACTTTGCTTAGCTGAAGCCAATTTAATTGATGCAGCATTTCCCAACCACTGATTTTTGCATCATAACTGATATTGACTTTCTCTAATACTGGAAAAAGAGATAAATCCAAGTCAAAATTATTATCTACTCCCCAACGGAAATCTTTCAGTTTTGAAAGATGATATAATCCAGTAATGTTCGACCTTTTAGAAAGAGAAACGATCCAATGAAATGTTTGTATAAAATCCCGCCCATTTAGAAAATCAAAGTTTACAACTCTTTTTATATCATTCTTTTCAGAGCGGACTAAAACATCTTTGATATTATGTCTTTGGGCATAATCAAGACCTTCTTCTAAAGAATCAAAATCTATCGTTATGCCTTTAAAATAAGAAAACTCACTATAATCTACTTTGTATTTTTCCATAAATGCAATTCTTTTCAAAAATAGGTAGTGATTTGCTTTTTCGCTGTAATCTTCGCTTCAAGCCTTGATATGCAGCTATTTTTTCCGTTCAATTACAAATATATATCATAAGGACGAAACTTCGGAATATTCGGTCTTCCTTTTTTCAAGGTATGCTTAAAAGCAGTTTTTGCGGATGGTTGTTTGGGCGTTCCCCTTCGGGTCGGGCTTTCCGTTGCAAGTCCTCGCTATGCTGTGGGCTTTCCCCTGCAATCCCTAACGTGGGTGAAAGGGTTTTCACTTTCTTGCGCTTGCACCTTGGCGCACGGGCTGTCCCGTCCCGGCGTCCGTTTCCGACCATTCCGGCAGGCTGCATGGCCGAAGCCGGACATCGGGGCGGAAGGACAAACGGAACACGTCCGTCCGTGCCGTCACACGGAATGAAATTCATCATCGGCATATCCCTTGTCAGACCATCGCTTTCGAGGATGAACGGGAATAGCTATTTCACTTTTGCGGTAATTTCATCTATCAGGTCTGTAATTTTCCCAATGGAATACTTTTCTATCAATCTTCTGTTTGCCGCTTCTGTCTTTAATTTCTCATTGATTAATTTTAGTTGGGGCAGATCCGATTGGCAGCATTCGTTCAAGTATTCTATTTCAGTGCCATAGGAGGTATATTTATAACGAGACTGCAAAAAATGCAGAAAGGTGTTGCGTGATTCGTTAGACAATCCCAAAATACTTTTTGAAACCTTGTCCGCATCAGCCTCTTGGAATATTGAAGTATCCCTATAAAGACGCTGTTTGACCGGGATTGCATCATTCAATGCCAGATTCAGGCGTTCGCAAGTTTCATCCGTCAGATTTTCCAGCATGGCAGACACTTTATTAGGACATTTCTCAAATCTTTGCTCGAATAGTTTTTGAAAATACGCAACCAGTACATTCAAAATTCGATCTGAACCAATATTAGAATGATTCCTTCTTGTACCCGCATGTACCTTTGAGCTACAATTCAACAAACCCTCCATGTCGTTGATACCTTCCATCAGCCTGTCTATGGAGTGCTTGCCTTGGGCAATGATGTCTTCCTCGGATACGTGAACAAGGTTGTCGCTATATAAAACCGATAGTATAGATATAATGACAAACAATTCTTTTAGATCAACGCTTTTATCCGCAAAGTAATACCGTACCGTTTCCTCGTAATGTTTCTCGTATTCTTCGTTATCCAGTCTCCAATAATCATACAGATAGTCCCAACTATTCAAACTTGCGTCTTCGGCTGCAAAGTATTGCTGCAAATAGGTTGTGTCAAAATACCCGCTTTCCAGATAGCAGACAATTTCATTGACGATAAAATCACTGAAAATATCCAACCGCTTGCCTATCTCTATAAAATGGTATTTGGAAAGGATTTTTTCACGCTCCTCATTTTTCTCTTTATCTGGGAACATATTGTACAGGCTGTTGAACAGGCTCGCAATTTCGGTATTTCCACCCTTATACTCGCAGTAAACGGCGACAAAATTTGCCAATAGTGATGTTATGATAAGTTTGTATTTGGGAGATTCATGATAATGTTCCGGCAAAGCCATGATTATCCTGTGGTAATCGTTCAGACATTGCCGAAGGACTCTTAAATTATCGAATTTAGAGGCGTGGAATATCTTGATGATAAGCTCTTTGTTCTCAGACAAGAGGTTTCTGTTGTTGGCGGATATTTCGCCAATGAAAAAATCGAGTGTCTCCTCTATATTCACTTTAATCTCGAAAGTGCGCCCGATGGTCTTTTCCTTGAAATCCTTGAATTTCAAATTAGATTTTTCGCCCTCTTTTTCGGAAATCTTGTTCTCATCGCCAATGATGATGACCTTGCATTTACAATGTTCCGAAAAGTAATTGATGTATCCCAACAAGGTTTCCAGTTTTATATCACATCTTTCAAGGTCGTCAAAAATCAGAATCTTGTTTCCTTTTATTTCTGAATTTTCTTCTTTCAACAACAAAATGGAGTCCAAGTCACAGGTTACACTTCCTTCATCCTTGCCGTCACCGTCGATGTCATATTTCAAAGCGATTTTCGAGGCGGCTTTTAATATATTCTTGGCAAGTTTCATTCCCTTGCTGTACAGCCACGGGGATATTTCCTTGTTGATTTGTTCTGTGATTTGCTGGGTAGTGGTCAAACCGTATAAAGAGACATAAATAGGCTGCCATTTTAACTTGTCCGCATCTCTGTTGCTTTTCAGTTGCTCCATCCATTGGCGGATGAAAAACGTTTTGCCGCATCCCCAAGCACCTCGCAACATGATGGCATATTGCGGATCGGGTATTTCCGCATATTCATTTAAAAAGGTGAGTATGTTTCTATTCATAACCATATTCATTAGAGGTTTCAAAGTTACGGAAAAGAGTCGTAATGTTCGGCAACCTTCCGCTTATTCAGTCGGTTTGCTGTTTGTTATAATCAATCATATCACCGAAAAATCATTAATAGGCTTATAAGAGTATTTCACCCTAAAGCCTTCATCATCCCAGTTTCGGGCGGCGATAATCGCATGTGTCAAATCCAGCCGATATGTTTTAAGGCATGATTTGATTGCGGATACAGCCCGTTCTTCCTCCACGACTATACAATAAATATTCAATTTGCCGTTATCTATTGCAAAACTTTCGACTACACCTATACCTCGCCAGCCCAAATGTTCTTTTAGATACTCTGAAACTTTGTCTTTTAACCATTTATCCCGTTTGTTCCCATCCTTGCTTTTCAATAGATATTGAACTACTATCGTACATAATTGATTTTCGGACAACTTTGTATATCCTTCACTCGCACATACATTACTAAAATCCTGTAAACGTATAGCTGCTTCTTTCTCTGTCATACTTGTTTTCGCAATAGTTCCAACATATCCAACTTTTCCAGAATGCTCAATTAGAACCTTATCGGCATTTTCATACCACATTTCCTTGTAGTATAGACCTTTTGTTTCAATTTGTTTATATAGCGTTATCATGATATGATTGGTTATAATGTTTTGCAGCGTTCCGCTTTAAATGTTTCATCTGTTTGTCAGCAATCTTGTTTTTTTACCATATACCAACTTCACAAATACCCTTGAATCTATCTAATACCATTCCGTTTTTTTTATCACTTCCCAAATTTACACTTATATGCTTGAGGTTAGGAAGATTTTCAGGAATTATATTATCCAATACATCAAAAGGCAATTGCAAGAGTAAGTTTTTTAAATTCTCGTGATATAAAGGAAAACTTTGTAACCGTTTCATATTGGCAAGAGACATACCGGTTAAAGAATGAAGGCTGCTTAAATCCGGCATTTCTTCAACATTGCTAAGTCCCTCTAAACCAATAGATCTTAGTTCTTTCAAGTCCAATAAAAAATTAAGATTCAATATTTTCGGAGAACGGTATATATCTATGCTTCTTAAATTTGGTGCCTTAATACCTAAATGTGTCCCATCCTTTAAATTAAAACAAGTTAATGTTTCCAAGTTTGGTAAGCAGGACAACATGTTCGAATCTAACCCTTTTATTTTTAATCGTTTCAGTCTGTTCAGCTTGTTCAATGTAGGATATTGATATTTCGTTATAGGATAAAAACTCATACAGAGTTCTTCCAGTTTCTCCAATGAAACAAGTTCGTCAATACAGAGTTTATTATCATATAGTGCATCAATAACTATACTCCTCAAATTTCTGAATATTGAAATTCCTTCAATTGTTTTCAGAATATTCTCGGTGTAATTATACGATTCAACTCCTATTATATTGTCACTTATACATTCAAAATAGGAGAAAGCAATCAGATTGTTGTTATTTGAACGCATTACCAATGTTACTTCTGTCGTTTCATTGATTATAGCTTCTTTTAGAAGTTTCAATTTCTCTATGTCAGGTTGTTCTTCTATCAACAATCGCAACTTATTATCTTCATTCTTTAATCCGATAATCTGTTCTTCTGTATATTGATTTAATTTTTCAATGAACATATAATTTGTATTTACAGGGTTGCTAATGTCTGGTGGATAATCATCATTAAATGAGATTGATCCGCTTGTTATCCGTCTCATTCCTTTTTTAATGATGAAATAAACGATTCAAAATCACTCGCCAATAAGGAAAGAGCTACTTCTTCCATTTCCAAGAAATAGATTTTACCTTCAGTTTTGTCAAAAACGAAATAATTGCCGAATGGATCTATAGCAAATGGTATTACAGTATTCGGGATTATATCACTCAAATCAGTTATTGTTGCCGAATACGTCAAGTCTTCAAATTCTGTGGACTTTATGGGCAGAAAGAAATCCACCACATAATCCTGACTATTTTGAGTGTATATCGTTTTATTTGGTTGACCTCCGTTATTGGCAAGAAGGAACGATTTGATTTCCTGCGGGAAAATAAATTTGTTTTTCCGCTCAACATCAGCTATATCCTTAGCTGTAATTGATTCTGATTTATTGTTAAATTCAAGTTCCATTTTATTTTTTATTTTGACGGATAATGTTTGGTGGATAACCGACCATTTCGAGAGCAATTAATCCGCTTTTATCTGCCCATTCTATTCTTCTCATTGTTCAAAATGGATATTATTCTCTGCGACATATTTCTTAATCGGCTCAACTATATCGGTAACGTAGTTTGTGCACTTAAAAAATTCTCTAAATATCCAACCTCCTTCACTTGCTTTGGCTAATGGAACCAAAGTTTCTTCAATGAACTCTTCATGGTTGCACAAGAGAGAACAGATTACTCCTAAGCTAAACTGTTTATCTGCATATATATGTTGAATATGACCCGAATTTGAGTAAAAATCTATAATTTTTGTATATTGTTTGACAAAAGGTATGATATACGGAAAAAAATCCTTTTTCAAATCGTTTAAGAATCTCTCAACGTTAGGAGTCTTGTCACTCTTATTCCCGAAAAAATAATCCATAATGGTTCTAATACAAGACTACATAAATATGGATTCTTTATTTTAGCTGATACACCCATACAAAAAGTGTTTTTACCGGCATATCCACCTTGGGTTGTTTGAAAGTAAAACTCAATACTACAATCGTTTTCCACTATGTAAGTAAAGTAGTCTTTATTCTTTTTTGCTTTGACCACATTTACAGGAAGCATCTCTTGTATTCTTGTAAACATGTATTTTAGGACTTCCGCTTTAGTTTCCATATCACTTTTTTTAGTTCATATTATTGGGCAGATAATGTCCGACAGCGTTCCGCTTTAAGCGGTAGTGCTGTGTGTTAGTGATTCATTTATGTTCTCAATTTCCATATCAAGAAAGGTTACATACCATTCTATAAATGATATTCTTTGCCCATCTTTCAATTTCGGTACAAGTCCACTATAATCAGCTCGTCCATCAAACCAAATATGTCCTTTTTCATTTCCATTCACCACCAATAGAAATGTACATCCATGTCCGAAATGACTTATTTGCAGACAGCCTGCAATATGTGCGGTACTAATATACGCATTGACAATTTCCGTTTCCGGGTATCCCTCGTTCCAATTAAAGGAGGTTATCCATTCTTCATTCCAACTATCTTGATATGGGAATTTTTCATTCAAGGAAATATTAGGTTTGTCTCTTAATTTGAAATCAACAATAGCTTTATCAAGAGGCAATAATCCATATCCCGGTCCGAAACCTCCATTTCCTATTTCAGAAATAAAAGTTCTGTAATCATCAGGAAGAGTTATACAATGTTTATGCTCAAACTCCTTAATATCTTCTTCAGATAGACAAGGATTATAAGATACCTCTTGTTCCTTTACTCCAAAAGATGCAAATTCTTTATGGCGTCTTATGAAAGCCAATTTTTCTAATATTTCCTTTTTTTGATTCATAATCACTAATGTCCGGTGGATAATCAATTTTCCGGAGAGATTTATCCGCTTGTTACCCACGTATTTATTCTTTATTTTTTCGATTTATATGTATATCGCTTATTTCTGCTTTTCCTCCAAAACAGAGTAATTCTTCCACATTCAGATTATCCAACACTGCATATACAGATTCTTTTGTCATACTTTTAACGCTTAACATCTTTACTTTTCTCAATTTTGGAGCATTTACAAGGCTTGTAATATCAACCAACTTATTTAACGTATCAATACAGACTTCAGCTAAGTTGTTTAGATTGGCTAAGTTGGGTATCTTAGTAATATTAGCTAACCAAATCAATTCGAGTTTTTCAAGTCCTGTGAGTGTACTGACGAATGAAATATCATCCAATTTGGATATTCTAAAAAGTTTCAGTTGGCGCAAAGTTCTAAAATCACTCAAAACAGTCAAGTCTATTTTTGAACTGTCACACCACAGAATAGACAAGTCCTTGATAAGCATTTGTTTTAAGAAAGACAAATCCTTATTTTTGACAGCTCTTAATTCTAACTTTCTCAACTGACTTAAACCTACGATAGCTTCAAGATTCTTATCTAATTTCCCAAGGAATAAGGATTGGAGATTTTTCAAGCGCAAAAGCCATTGGCAATCAAACACAGGCTTTCCACTCTTCAAATCCGCATCTATATGTAAATGTTCCAACTGGCTTGGCAAAGTATTGACAAAAGAAAAACCCCTTAAATCATAAATATCTAATGTCAATGATTTTAGATTTGACAAACTTGAAAGAATAGATAAGCCAGTATTCTTATATTCAAAATCGCCTATTACGATATTTTGTACATCAGGAACAAATCGCAGGAAATCCAGATTCCAACCATTGAAATCATCTCCATATCCAAATTTTTTGTCAGCCCCTCCATATACACGAAAAGAAATATCAGGACGTAATATAAATAAGCGATTCAATTTTTCGAGAACAGTATTAGGAATATAATCGCTTATTTGAACTCTCTTGATAAGTTTTTCCTCGCTTATTTGATGAATTATGGATTCAGTTACATCTTCAGCCATGTAACCATCTTCGGGATGTCTTGGAATTCTTCCAAAACTGCGAGGAGTAAATATTTCAATTTGTGTTCTAAACATATCTTTACTACGTGGGTAATGTCCGGCAGCGTGCCACTTGTTCAGTCGGTTTGCTGTTTGTTATCGTTGTTAAAGAATCTTCTTACATCATAATTTGCGATAGTTCTTGCCAATGATTTAGGAGATACTCCATTGTTGTTCTCTATATCGGGATTAGCTCCATTTTTCAAAAGGTGTTCGATAAAAAAGCCATCTCCCTTGTATTGCATAACAGCTTCCCATAAAGGAGTATTACCATTTGCATTTTGCATATCTATATCTGCATTATGATTCAGGAGTAATTCAAAAATACCTTTCAACTGATATTGAACAGAAAGATATAATGCAGTGCGTCCGTCTTTCCTTTTTTCATTTATATCCAACCCTTTTTTTACAAATTCGGGTATAATTACACCTGCGGGATGTACGATACTCTTGTAATTCATTATATAGTAATGAAGTAGATTACTCCCATATTTATCTTTACTATTTATGTCATAATCTATTAGAGCTTGTATAAACCTGTTTGAGTCATCACTCAATAATTCAAGTTTCATATCTTCTATTGTTCTCATTTCTTTGATTCTAATGTAAACAACGATAATGTATTTCAGCTAACTGCATTTAGCTGTTAAGTTGATTGTTACCAACATTTATTTTTTCAATTCTCCCAATAAGCATATATTGGCTATGTGATATTAAATATTCTTCATTTTTTTCTTCGTATTTATTTTCTAAACACAAAGCACCACCGACAATAACATCAACATTCGTTTCTAAATCAAAATATTCTTTTTCATATCTGGGTTTCAAAATTAGAATACAACTTTTTTGTCCATTAAAATCTAAAAAACTATCAGATTTGAAAAGAAGAAATGTAGGAGAAAGTTGCTTTATTACTATACCATGAAGAATATTACTACCATTATGATTGAAACCCCACGGTTCATCTACTGTTAGTTTGTACTTGACCATATTTATTAATTTTCTTTAGTTGGTAATGTTCGGCAGCTAATCGCCATTTTGGGCGATTAAGGTGTATGTTAGCATCACTTCTAATAAAAGAATCACATATCAGCTAATTTCCACTTTACTTCAGAAGCTGATACATCATCATCAATATATGCTTGCAAATAAGCAGCTAAATCTTTATATCGACTTTCACCGTTGCAATCATATACCCATAATTCCGGTTCTTCTGTACCGTCAAACCATATTAGGCAAATCATTTCATAGCCATTATCGCTTGCTGCAAAAATGGAAATTCTGTTTGGCGCAAATAGTCCAGTAGCATGGTCTTCCCAATAATCCTTTGAAGCTTTTATGTCGCGAACAATTCCTATCAACCGTTCATCCTTTTCATCTTCATTCCATGGACTTTCCATTTCTTTTGTATCAAGCCAATCTCCATGTGTCGCATTAATCCATTTACCAAATGCCCCATACCTGATTTTCAACATAGGAGAGACATTTCTATAAACTCCTTTTTCAAGGGTAGGCACTCCCTTATGAAAGTCGATAGCTTGGCTTATTTGAACCTTACCTTCTAAATCAATGACTTCATCAAGCAATTCTTTTATTGTTTTCATTCTTTTTTATTTGATGCTAATGTTCGGCGGATAATCGACTGTTAGGGAGATTAATCCGCTTGTTATGCGCTTTATTTAATAATACAATTATTTACTTTTATAAAATGACTTCCTTCAATATCTTTTAGTGCGGTAGGACTTATTTTCACCTTAGTTCTATACACATTTTCACCTATTGTAATCGTCAGATTTCTACATAATTGCTTTATCCTTTCTACTACCACTTGGTACACGTCATTATAATTTTCCAATTCGTTACATAGTATTTCTCTATTTTCCTCTATTGAATATATTTTCTTAGGGTACTCTAATTGAACCCCCATTATATTCTCTGGAAAATTTATGTAACTGAATTTGGTTTGTAACTTATGTTCTTCATCAAGATAGAAGGCAAATAGATTGAACCCGACGCAAGGCTCTATGAAATCCTCTGTTTTATACCATAATCCATCATTTGAATCTTGAAAGGGGGCTTTATACGCACACTTACTTAGATTGTTTGAAAAGCCCGTGAGCAAATTGTCGATTACAATATGCTCGATTTTTTCACCGGACGTTAGTAAACGGTAAAAAGATTCGTAATCCCTTACAAAATTTGCAAAGTTACTTTCTATATAATCCGCAGGTACTCTACGGTTGTATATCACAATGTGAAATCCTCGCAAAATGTCTTTCAATTCTTGCGGTGTAACCAAGAACTTGTAAGTATGCCATCCTTTTGGATAATATTTCATGCTCATATTGTATTAGTTTCTAAGCGGATAATGTTCGGCAGCGTTCCACTTATTCAGTCGGTTTGCTGTTTGTTATTGACCTTCTTTTCTAAATATTCAATTTTCCATTCTCTTGCTTTTTCGTTAGGTACATTGCATAATTCATATATTTCATACCATCCATCTTTACCCATTTCAACAAAACTGCAATCATAACCGGTATAGAGTTCCTTTGCATAATCTTCAGTTGAATTGAAATGTTCAAAAGAAAGAAAATTAAACGTTTCTTTTCGCCACTGATTATGATTGTATTCATCAATAATAAAATTCAATGGCTTATTCCCATAATTCATTTCTACATATTTATCAAGTGATACGAAGTATAACAAGATATGTAGTGAACCATTTATTCTAATGACATCAATACCATTATTGCCTAAATATTGATTATGGACTTTTCTTATACACTTATGCAAGTCATTGATTAAAATATTAGATTCAATCAATAACTCAAAAGTTATATTATTATTTATGTCCTTTATTTTAATAATCATTTTGCTTTTTAGGTCGATAATGTATTTCAGCTAACTGCATTTAGCTGTTAAGTTGATTGTTACCAACATTTATTTTTTCAATTCTCCCAATAAGCATATATTGGCTATGTGATATTAAATATTCTTCATTTTTTTCTTCGTATTTATTTTCTAAACACAAAGCACCACCGACAATAACATCAACATTCGTTTCTAAATCAAAATATTCTTTTTCATATCTGGGTTTCAAAATTAGAATACAACTTTTTTGTCCATTAAAATCTAAAAAACTATCAGATTTGAAAAGAAGAAATGTAGGAGAAAGTTGCTTTATTACTATACCATGAAGAATATTACTACCATTATGATTGAAACCCCACGGTTCATCTACTGTTAGTTTGTACTTGACCATATTTATTAATTTTCTTTAGTTGGTAATGTCCGGCAGCGTTCCGCTTATTCAGTCGGTTTGCTGTTTGTTAACATCCCATTCTCTATTTCAATAATAATTGGTTTCACATTCAACTTGCGTCCTCCTTTAGTTATACTACCCGAAGCGTATTTTTGAAGTAGATCATAAAATGATACGCCATTGTTGTCGCATGAAAATGGGTTTACACCAGCACGTATAAATCTTATCATTAATTCACAATCTTCGGGATGATATTGTAATGCTATCCGAAGTGCATTTCTTCCTTGATTATCCGTTATATTTTTATCAACGCTTGGATTATCAAGTAAAGAAACTATCATTTCTATATTATATGCCCAAATTGCTGCAAATAAAGGGGATGCCCCACTCGCATCTTGATGATTTAAATTTGCGCCTAATTCTATAAGTTTATAAGCAAAATCATTTTTCCCTTCAGCTATGCAATTCATTAAAAAACTCCTGCCATTTCTATCCACGCTATTTAGCCCATACTTTTCAAGGAAAGACAGAATCTTTGAAAAGTCATTCTGAAACAATAGTGGATATAATTGTTTATCATCAAAATAATTAGTCATTTTCTCATGCTTTTAATTGGGATGTTAATGGTTTGCAGCTTGCCGCCGTTAGGCGGAACAGGTGCATGTTATTCGCATATTATTCGGGTCGCCAATATGGATGTAATGCCGTTCCAATATTAAACATTGGAACATTAAACTCATTTATCCATTCAAGGCGAGTCCAAATGCCAGAGTTTTCACCGACCATAAGCATCTTTTCATTACAAAAAACAGCTTCCATTTCATAAGGGCGACGACCAATTTCAAAGTTCATTACAATAAATCTAACTGGAGCTTTATCTTGTAACGGTACAACAACCGAATTGCATTTTAAGGTGGATTTTGCCACTTTACCTAATGTCTTTCTACTATGTCTTACAGCTTCAATAGAGCGTTTGGCATTTCTCGAAATCGCCATAGGTCTATATATCGGACCAAATTCCGGCTCTACATCATTTGGCAAGACATCCATTTTATCTACTAACTTTGTAAGACCGTCAATCATCATTTCTTTTATTTCATTTGAATTAATATTGCAAAATCCCGCCCATGCAACAAGCTGTTTGTCGGTAGGAAAACTCTCGCCGTCCACATCAAACCACACATTAAAATCGCTGCCCAAAGAATTGATATAGATAGGAGATTTGGCTGTATATAGTCCCCAATCATCAATTTGCCAAAGCGAGCAATCAAAGTTTGATATATAGTTTTTTTCTTCCATTTGTTTTTGCGAATAATGTTTAGAGGATAGCCGACCGTTTAGGGCGGTTCATCCTCATGTTCGAGACAATTTTTATTTCCTTTATTACATACTATATAGAACTTCAATTTTTGACTGCTGTTTCCGGCAGAAAGAGGTGTGAAGTTCATGCCCGCACCCCGTTCGTTTCATTACTGCTCTTATCCGTATTTCATTCATTTTTCAGTTCTCCTTTCTTTCTTTTCATGGGATTTCACTGTTCTTGTTCACGGCAGGACATAGCTATCCCATGTTGCTGTCATGCCGCTTTTTTCCGGTGTATGTCGCAATGCTCCAGTATTACCGTGTATGTCATGCCGCCACCCGTTACCGTAGTGTGGCTGTAAACTCTCGTCCGTCCGCAACGCTCGCAGAAATACGGGTTTTCATATCCGCTTTCTGCCTGTTGCAACTCGGCTTCCTCTATCTCGCTTTCATCCTGCCCGAAGTATTCTTCCGGCAGGCTGCCTTTATTGGAATAGAAGCCGTAGTACCTCACGATGCGGAAATAGCGCAGTGGAACGTGTTGCAGCAGCCGGGGGAAGAACTCCCGGTAATGCAGCGTCAGTTCCTTTTCAACCGGGTTCCTCCTGTCGGGTGAGTTTTTGTAATCACGGTAACGGAATGAAATGTTTTCGCCGTCCATTGCCGTAATCTTGTATTCACTCAGGCACGCCCGTTTGGAATATCTGCCCACATATTGTATCACCTGTTCCGGCATCTGTATGGGTGGTTCCAAATGCACTATCCAGTCCTTTTTGTTTGCCACTTTTTTGATGAAGCCCATAAACTCCATGCGGTCACGGAAGTCATGCTCCAGCCTGCCCGCATCGAACAACTCTATCAGGGCGTGTTCAAACTTGTAGCGGAATACCTTACAGATAGAGGGGATATGCACGTAGTCATGTTCGGGGATGACTATCTTACCGTCGTTATCTATGCCGCCCCATGACATAATCATGTGCGTATGTACATGGAGCTGTTTCGTTTCCCCGTAGGTATGTAGTACGGCAATTACCCCGGTTTTCAAGCCGAACTTGTGCATCATCCAGTCTTTCAGCGTTTCAGCCGAAGTACGCATCAGTATATTCAGCATTTCTTTCCTGTTGCGCTTCACCAAGTCCAGCAGGATATGCGGCAAGGTCATCACCACATGGCGGTGTGGCACCCGCAGCATCTTTTCTTTCATGCGTGCCGCCCATTTCAGCGTGTCACGCCAGCCGCATGACGGGCAAAAACGGTGTTTGCAACTATGGCTGATTTCCCGTACTTCCCCACAATCGGGACAAACGTATGTATCTATCCCCAAAGTGGTTGTGCGACATACACGGATAGCGTTCACCGCCTTGTACTGTTCGGGGGTGATGTACTCCGCCGGGTGCTGTGCGTATTCGTCCCACCACCGATTGAAGAAATCGGACAAGCGGTACTTCTTTTCTTTGCAACCGTCTGTATATATGTCGTTTAGCACTTCTTTCATAGCTCGCACACAAATCCTTTTTTACTCCATTTTAATATCTAATCATTTGATTATTAGTTGTTTATTGTCTTGAACGTTATACTATCAGCCGATTTGGCTGTTATTTTCTTTAAGTATCAGACCTCGTCTTCCTCCATCAACAGATCGTCCAACGGGCTTTTGATATTGCTTTTGAAAGTGTCGGCTATGTGGACATACCTTTCCGTTGTCTTGATGTTGTTATGTCCCATAAGCTCTTTCACAATCTTGATGTCGGTTCCTTGCTCCAGCAAGTGGGTGGCGAACGAATGGCGCAGCAGGTGCGGATAAATCCGTTTCGTGATTCCCGCTTCCCGGGCCGCTGCCTTCAGCCGTTTCGACACGATGCTCTCGGTGAAAGGTTCGCCCGGTCTGTGTTCAAAAAGCCACACTTTCGGTTTGTATAGTCTGTTATATTCCGTCAGCTTTTTCATCAACGGTTTTGATAGCAGGGTGTAGCGGTCTTTTTTTCCTTTACCCTGCCGCACCCGTATCAGGGAGCGGGATTCGTTGATGTCGCCGGGTTTCAGTTCCAGCAGTTCGCTGATGCGCAATCCTGCGGAATAGAGTATGGAGAACATGCAGAAGAAGCGCAGGTCTGTCACCGTCGCGTCGAGTATCTTCTTTATTTCCTCCTTGCTCAACACGTCGGGCAGCGTCTTCTCCCGTTTGGCACGGTTCACCTTGTAACACCGCCGTTCCTGACCGAGAACTTTCTCGTAATAGAACTTGATGGCGTTGATACGCTGGTTTTGCTGGCAGGAGGATATGTTTTTCTCGTGGATGAGATACAGCAGGTAGTCGTTTATCTCGCCGGGGGTAACCGTTTCAATCTTACGCCCCTCGAAATGCTGTTGGAAATCGCGGAAATAGGAGGTATATACCCTTACGGTATGGTCACTGTAACGCACTTGCTGAAGTTTTTCCAGATAGCCTTCCGGCAGTGGCGGCCGTTTGTCTTCCTCTTTACGGGGGGCGGTTTCCTTGATGGCAGAATAGTCTATAAACGCCATTTTCACATAGCGGTCGAAGAACTCGGCAAGCACGAAATCTTCTGCCGGCAGATAAGCCCTGCCGCCGACAAGCAGTACGTTTTCTTCCTTCGACAGCGACAAGCGGATGTCATTGTCATTACCGAAAGTCACTTCGACAAATTCTCTCCCGTTTCTTATCACCGGAGAAAGTTTGATCTTGGTTTTTGGGGTATATATTTCCATGCCTCACGTTTTGTCGGATATTGAAACCCGTTTTCGCAAATTTATAAAAAAACACGGGTTATCCATGCGCTTTATTGACATTTAACAATAGATCCCGACTACCTGACAATAAGGTGAGGAGCCACGAAAATACCCTCTGCCAAATCCGTCCTTCCCGGCACTCCGTTTCTCCGATTTCCTCTGCCCTGCGCCACAAGCGGCCACTTCTGTGCCCGATGCTTCCATAGCCTTTCCAACTCTTTTACGTTCAGCCGGTTCCCCTTACTTTCGTTCCCGCATCGCTATTGGTGCTAACTAAAAACACTCGTAATTATGGACGAAAACGTAAAGAACGACGCTAAACAAGTCATGCTCGTTCAGAATGCCGACGACGGACGACTGCAAGCCGTTACCGGCGTGGATCGGGACGGCAATATCCAGACCGCCGACCCCACGGATCAGAATGTGGCGAGCCTGCTGAACGTGAACACGCAGGATTCAGCCCTCGAAGCCTTCTTCAAAAAGTTCATGGAACAGGCCCAGAACCCCGTCCACACGGGTATCTTCGTCATGACGGAGAATGCCCTGAACAAACTTATCCGCATCGACTTCGACCCGGAGATTCTGGAAAATTACCGTATCGACCCCTCCGAACGGCTTCAGACGCAGGAGCAGCGGCAGTTCGAGCCGCTGGACGTCACGAAGATAGACCTGGCGGATATGGAGAAGAAAGGTATCCGCATGGAGGACATCGAGCCGCACCTGAAAGCCATGTCTTACGGACATAAATCCAACGGGCTGGTGGAGATGAACCCCGAACTGGAGAACGGGATGCGTGTTTCCACCAAAGGGCGCGTGTCGCTCGAAGAGCAGGCGGACGGCTCGCTGCGCGTCGTGCCGCATTACTGGCAGGAACGGCCCGACCTCGACGCCCCCTTCCACGGGGTGCTGCTCGACGAGGAGGCGAAAACGAACCTGATGAACACCCGCCACGCCGGGAAAGTGATCGACCTGGAGCTGGAGCCGGGCAAGCTCACGCCCTGCTACGTGTCGATAGACAAATGGACGAACACGCTGGAACCCATGCCCGTTTCGTTACTCGAAAAACGTGCCCGCATCAAGGAGGCCGACCTCTCGGAAGGCAAGCAGATGGATTTCTACGGCGGCGGCAAGGTGTTGCTCGAAGGATATACCACCCGCGCGGGTTATAAGCGGGATGCCTATATCCAAATCGACGCGGCCGAACGTAACTATTCCTTTACCTACGACGGTTTGGATCGCAACCGCTACGCCCAGGAGAACAAGGAGATTTACCGCCAGAAGGCCGCCGAGAAAAACGGACGGCAGGAAACGACGGCCTCCGAACGACAGCCCACGCTCACGATTCACCGGACAATCCTCAAAGCCTCCGTGCCCAAAGAGGCTTATGACCAGTGGACGGAAGCGGTGAATGATCCCTCCAAGCGGGCGGATGTCAAGGCTTTCTACATCAAGGGCATGGTCAAGGACGGGCAGGGTGAGCCGTTCAACGCCTGGGTCAAGCCCAACTTCGAGCGTAACAAGATGGACTTCTTCCGCTGGAATCCCGACCGTGCGAAACGGCAGGGGGCGGAGGTCAAACCCGCCGTTGAAAGCCGTACCCAGGTCGCCGTCAATTCCGAGGGCAAGACCGTCGAAGCGGTCAAAGGTGTGAAAGAGCCGCTCAAGCAGGGACAGCAGGAGGCCACCCCGGCGCAGAAGAAAAATTACCGCAGCAGCAAAAAGAGCAACTCCAAAGGTGTCAAGGTATAACGTATGAAATGGTTCTACATGCAGGCTGGAACCATGCCGCTCCTGATCGCGGCGCTGGCTGCCTTGTACCTCCGGCCGGGTAAACGCAGCCCCCCGGAGGAGGCGGACGACGGACGGCAGTATTACGACGGGAACGGCAACCATGTCTATTACGACCGCCGGCTGATCTCCCGTCCGGAAAAAGAGAAAGAAGAAGAACAACAAGAAAACAACCACTGAAAAATCCGAATCATCATGCAAGTAATTATCGCAGAAAAGCCCTCGGTGGCGCGTGAGATCGCCGCCATCGTGGGAGCCACGAACCGTAAAGACGGTTTTATCGAGGGAAACGGCTACGCCGTAACCTGGGCCTTCGGCCACCTGGTCGGGCTGGCAATGCCCCAACAGTACGGCATCGCGGGTTTCCGCCGGGAAAACCTGCCTATCCTGCCATCATCGTTCATCCTCCTGCCCCGGCAGGTTCGGGAGGGTAAAGAGTATAAGGCCGACCCGGGTGTCGTGAAGCAGCTCGGTATTCTCCGGGAATTGTTCGGCATGGCCGAGCGCATCATCGTCGCGACCGACGCGGGGCGTGAAGGTGAGCTGATCTTCCGCTACATCTACTCTTACCTGGAATGCCGCACCCCTTTCGTGCGGTTATGGATCAGCAGCCTGACCGACCGGGCCATCCGCGAGGGGTTACAACACCTCCGCCCCGGCAACGAATACGACAACCTTTATCTCTCGGCCAAAGCCCGCAGCGAAGCCGACTGGATCGTCGGTATCAACGCCTCGCAAGCGCTTGCCGTGGCTGCCGGGCGGGGCGTCTGGTCGCTCGGACGGGTGCAGACCCCCACGCTGGCGATCATCTGCTCCCGTTACCTGGAGAACAAGGCATTCAAGCCCGCCACCTATTTCCGGCTGAAGCTCTCCACGGCAAAGGAGGGCACGGAGTTCACCGTCCTCTCCACGGAGAAATTCGACGGCAGGGAGAAGGCGGAAGCAGCCTGCGCCGAGGTTATCGGCGCCCGAACGGTACGCGTCGTGAACGTGGAGCGCAAGGAGGCCAGGGAACAGCCGCCTCTCTTGTACGACCTGACGACACTCCAGAAAGAGGCCAACAGCCGGTATGGTTTTTCGGCAGAAAAAACGCTCGACATCGCCCAGTCGCTTTACGAGAAGAAGTTCATCACTTATCCCCGTACCGGCTCACGCTATATATCGGAAGATGTGGCCGAGGAGATTCCGGCACTCATCGGGAACATGACACGCTATCCCCGTTTCGCGGAATACGCGGGCAGGATGGATACCGCATCTCTCTCCCGCCGAAGCGTGGACAACGAAAAGATCGCCGACCACCACGCGCTGCTTCCCACCGAGAACCTCCCTTCCGAACTGGATGCCGACCACCGCATCGTCTATGAGATGGTCGCGGGGCGGATGCTCGAAACCTTTTCCGGGGCCTGCGTGAAAGAAAACACTTCCCTTACCCTGCAAAGCGCGGGACATGATTTCACGGCCCGCGGCAGTATCATGGTCGAGACGGGCTGGCGGGCCGTCCTGAATGAACCTGTCGAGGAGAAAGAGGAGGACATGACCCTCCTTCCCGACATCGTGCAAGGCGACGAGCTGCCCGTCAAAGGATGCGTCACGGAACAGAAACAGACCCGGCCGCGCCCCCTTCACACGGAATCGAGCCTGCTGGCGGCGATGGAAACCGCCGGACGCGAACTGTCCGACGAGGCCGAACGCGAGGCGATGAAGGATGCCGGCATCGGCACGCCCGCCACCCGTGCCGCCATCATCGAAACGCTCTTTGCCCGCGAGTATGTCAGGCGAGAGAAAAAGTCGCTTGTACCCACGGACAAGGGACTGGCCGTGTATGCCGTGGTCAGGGACAAGAAGATCGCCGATGTCGCCATGACGGGCGGCTGGGAACTGGCCCTCTCGAAGATCGCTACCGGGGAGATGGACGCCCCGACGTTCCATCGCGGTATCGAGGTCTTCGCCTCGCAAATCGCCAAAGAACTGCTGGAAGCAAGAATCGACGGCGCGGAGAGTGACACAGCCTGCCCGCGTTGCGGCAGGCCCGTGGTGTTCTATCCCAAACTCGCCAAGTGCCAGAATCCCGATTGCGGCCTGACCGTATGGAGAACCGTGGCCCGCAAGGAGCTGACCGACAAGCAGCTCGCGGAACTGCTGACCAAAGGCAAAACCGGCACGATCCGGGGATTCGTCAAAAACGGCGGCGGGACGTTCGACGCGGCCCTCACGCTCGATGACCAGTTCAAGACCTCGTTCGTTTTCGAGCCGCGCGATACTCCCAGGCAGGGAAAGAGGAACAAACGGAAATAATCGTTACCTTTGCCACTGGAAAAGACCTGTCATAACGAGATACGCTTGTTTGATAAGGATTTTTTCAGTGGTCGGCGCTTCGGGTGGGAACCCGGGGCGCCTTTCTCTTCCCCGATTATCAACGACCACTAAAAATTCTTATCATGCCAGACAAGCAACACCATACCCCCACGGGGGAATTGTCCTATTACGGACTTTCGTTACTATCCTACCTCAAGGACAGCCACCCGGAACTCATCGCCGAAGGTGAGTTCATCGCCGAGCGGGCCGACAGCGCCGCCCAAGCGTACAGCGAGGCGATCCGTTCGGGCTGCAACCACATCGAGGCCGAAGAAATTGCCCGCGAGGAACTCTGCCGCGGACTGCACTTTTCACCCTACAACACGCTGGTAAACATCCTCTGGAGGGAATTCGAGGCGGAGATTCCCGAGGATACCGCCCGGCAGGCGGCTCTACGCCTGCTGCCCCTCTGCCGCGGGGTGCTGGAGAAGTACGACCTCACGGACGACTTCGCTGACACGCCCGACTACGAACTGTTCTATACCGAACTGACGGGAACCGTCCAAATACTTCTCGAAGATGGCATTCAATAAGAAAACCCACCTCCGCCAGAATATCGACGCGCTGAAGACGGCCTTCACGCTCGACAGGGAACGGCGGGCGCCGACTCCCGAAGAAGAAAGGACACTCGGCGCATACAGCGGCTTCGGCGCCATCAAGGAAGTGCTGGAAAACCCCACCGGGAAACCGGACAAGGACGGCATGGCAACGCTCGTGGCCGAGTTGCACGAGGTCATCAGGGCGAATACTCCCGACGAACGGGAATACAAGCGCTACATGGACGGGATCAAGAACTCCGTCCTGACGGCTTTTTACACGCCCCCGAAAGTGGCAGACGCCATCGTGGAGGCGATATGGGACACGCGGATTGCCCCCCAACGTATTCTTGACCCCAGTGCGGGAACGGGGGTTTTCGTCAATGCCGTGGATTTCCACGACCCCTACGCGGAGATCACCTGCTTCGAGAAAGACCCCGCCACGGGGTTGATCCTGAAGCACCTGCACCCCGAAAAACGGGTGCGGATACAGGGATTCGAGCGCATCGAACCCAAATACGCCGGTTACTACGACGTGGCCGTGAGCAACATCCCTTTCGGGGACGTGGCGCTCTTCGACCCGTTCTTCTCCACCCATACCGACCCCGTGCGGCGGCAAGGCACACGGGCGCTGCACAACTATTTTTTCATGAAGTCCGTCGATATGGTACGCGAGGGCGGCCTGGTGGCATTCATCACCTCGCAGGGAGTATTGAACGCCGAGCAGGGACGCCCCGTGCGCGAGTGGCTGATGAACCGCTGCGAGCCCGTATCGGCCATCCGGCTGCCGAACAACCTCTTTACAGAACACGCGGGGACGGAGGTCGGCAGCGACCTGGTTATCCTGCAAAAGAAAGCCGCCACGGGGGAACTGTCCGAACGGCAGCGGGATTTCATCGAATCCCGCAAGCTGTCGAACGGCATCCGGATAAACAACCTTTTCCAGTCGTTCGACAGGGTGATCCATACCGAGGCCAAAGTAGGCAAAGACCCCTACGGCAAACCGGCGATGGAGTTCACCCACGCGGAGGGCGTGGACGGCATCGACCGGGAGATGCGGCGTATGCTCTCGGAGGATTTCAACCGGCATTTCAACGAGAGTTATTGCCTGGAACATGCTCCGGAACAGACACCCGGTACACCGGAGCGGGAATTGTCCCGTCCCCGTCAGGCGGAACGCCAGCGTGCCGAAAGACACGAGCCCCGCCTTGCCGGAGAAATCGTCAAGGAGATTATCGCCGACGCCCGTAACCTTCAGCAGCAACGGGAAGAGGAGGAAAAACGCCGCGTCGTCGCCGAAATGGCGGCGCAGGGCTACCATGTCGATACCGAAACCGGGGAGATTACCCGAATCGAAAACAAACCCGGACAAGCGTTACCGGATTCTGCCGCCACATCCGCCGGAGAACCGACCGGGGAGGATCTGGCCGACTTCGGGGCCTGGTCGAAGGAGCGGGAGAATCGCTTGTGGGAGCAACACCCGCCGAAACCCGAAGATTTCGGCATGGCGGATACTCCCGTGCAGCACGTGGGCGGAACAACGGAACCGAAACCGCGGGAGGGCTTCGCCGGGTCGCTTTTCGACACGGTGGAAACGGCGGCTCCCGCACCTGCCACCCAAGCTGCCGAACCGGTAAACGTGCAGCAGGAACCGTTGCTGACGCTCTACGACCTGTTCGGCTTCAGCGCCGAGGAGCGGCGGCAGGCAGAACTCGGTATATCCAAGAAAAGGAACAGCCGCCGGGGAGCAAAGCGGAAGACGCCCCGGCAACCCTCATTATTCGCCCCAGCCTCCTCTCCGGAGGAACAGAAGAGCGAAATGCCGAAAACGACGCCACCGGAGCGTGATCCCGAAGACTTGTATGCCTCCCTGAACTGGGAGGACAACCCGCCGATCAACGGCTTTTACGAGATGATGATGTCGCTTACCCCGGAACGGAGGGCGGAACTGCGCCGACAAAGCACCCGGCAGCAGGAACCCCCGGAACAGCGGGAACGGCAGGCGGTACGCCCCCCGACGGAAGCCCCGAAAGACAGACGGGAACAAGCCGCCGGTACGCCGAGAACGGGCAGCTTGTTCGACACGCCGGACAATCCGGAGGAGGAAGAACCCGGTAAAGAAACGCCGCAGATACGGGAGGCGGATATGAAACCCCGCCCGTTCGAGGGGGAGGTCGCCCCCTATTTCCGCGAAGGGACACTCGTCACGGACGGACAAAACCGGGTCGGCTACCTGCGGGGGATTGAATCCCTGCAACCCATGTTCCACCCGCTGGAACTCACGCCTGCACAACGGACGAAAGCCTCCATGTATATCGAGATACGCGATGCCTATTACCACCTTTATAACAACGAGGCGGAAACACTGACGGCGAACCCCGCCCTGCGGGAGATGCTCAACCGGCTTTACGACAATTTCACCGAACGCTTCGGACGGCTCAATGACAAACGCAACCTCGACCTGATCAAGATGGACGCGCGGGGAACGGAGATTCTATCGCTGGAGCGTTACATCGAAGGCAAGGCACGCAAAGCCGACATCTTCGAGCGTCCCGTGGCCTTCAATCCCGATGAGATCACGCACGCCGACGACGCTTCGGAGGCCCTTGTGGCCAGCCTGAACAAGTACGGCCGGGTGGAACCTCGCTACATGGCATCGCTCACGGGAACTACCGTGGAGGGAATACTCGGGGAACTGAAAGGACGCATCTATTACAACCCGGAAACGGACGGCTACGAGGTTGCCGACAAGTTCATCGCCGGCAATGTCATCGGGAAAGCCGAACGGATCGAGGCGTTCCTGCGGGAGAATCCCGACCACGCCCCGGCCCGGGAATCGCTGGAGGCTCTGCGCGAGGCGACGCCCAAACCCATCGCTTTCGACGACCTGGATTTCAACCTGGGCGAACGGTGGATTCCAAAAGGTGTTTACGAGCGTTTCGCCTCCTCGCTCTTCGATACGGAGGTGAAGATCACCTTCGCCTCCAACCTGGACGAGTACGGCGTGAAGGCGGAAGCGACGAACGTGAAGATCACGGAGCAGTATGCCGTCAGCGCGCAGACCCGTAAGTACAACGGCCTGCACCTTTTGAAACACGCCCTGCAAAACACTTCGCCCGACATCACCAAGACCGTCCTCAAATGGGTGGACGGAGAACGGCGGGAGGTCAAAGTGCGTGACGGGGAGGCCATACAGCTCGCCAACAGCAAGATAGATGAGATCCGGGGTGCTTTCCCCGAATGGCTGCGCGAGCAGTCGTCCGACTTCAAAGACCGCCTGACAGACCTCTATAACCGTACTTTCAACTGTTACGTGCGCCCGAAGTACGACGGGACGCACCAGGAATTCCCCGACCTCGACCTCAAGGGGCTGGGAATCGACAAACTGTATGACAGCCAGAAGGACGCGATATGGATGGACAAACTGCTCGGCGGCGGGATAATCGACCACGAGGTGGGCGGCGGAAAGACCCTTATCATGTGCTGCGGGGCCTACGAGAAGAAACGCCTCGGGCTGGCCAATAAACCCATGATTATCGGGCTGAAAGCCAACATCCATGAAATAGCCCGGACGTTCTGCACCGCTTACCCGATGGCCAAAGTCCTCTACCCGGGCAAGGAGGATTTCACGCCCCGGAAGCGTGAGCGCATCTTCCGGGAGATACGCAACAACGACTGGGACGCCGTGATCCTCTCGCACGAACAGTTCGGCATGATACCCCAGTCCCCGGAGATACAGCAGGAGATATTGCAGGCCGAGCTGGACTGTGTGGAGGAGAACCTCGAAGTGCTCAAAGCACAAGGCAGGGACGTTTCCCGCGCCATGATGAAAGGGTGTCAGAAACGCAAGGCCAACCTGGAAGCCAAGTTGCAGAAGGTGGCGCACGCGCTGGAAACACGCAAGGACGACGCCGTGGACTTCCGCCTCATGGGTATCGACCACCTCTACGTGGACGAGAGCCACAAATTCAAGAACCTGACTTTCACGACCCGGCATGACCGGGTGGCGGGCCTCGGAAATCCCGAGGGGTCGCAGCGGGCGCTCAACATGCTTTTCGCGCTGCGTACCATACAGCAGCGCACGGGCCGCGACCTGGGGGCGACGTTCCTCTCGGGAACGACCATCTCCAACTCGCTCACGGAACTGTACCTGCTTTTCAAGTACCTGCGCCCGAAGGAACTGGAGCGTCAGAATATCCGCACCTTCGATGCCTGGGCGGCCATATTTGCCAAGAAAACCATCGACTACGAGTTTTCCGTGACCAACGAGGTCGTGCAGAAAGAACGGTTCCGATATTTCATCAAGGTTCCCGAACTGGCCATGTTCTACTCCGAGATTACAGATTACCGCTCGGCGGAGGATATAGGGATCGACCGACCGCAAAAGAACGAGATATTGCACAATATCCCGCCGACACCCCAGCAGACGGAGTTCATAGAACGGCTGGTGCAATTCGCCAAATCGGGCGATGCCACGCTCCTGGGCCGCCTGCCGCTCTCGGAGCGGGAGGAAAAGGCGAAAATGCTCATTGCCACAGACTACGCCCGCAAGATGTCGCTCGATATGCGTATGATAGACCCCGAACTATACAGCGACCACGTGGACAACAAGGCGAGCCACTGCGCCCGTATGATTGCCGGTTACTACCGCCGTTTCGAGGCGTACAAAGGTACGCAGTTCGTATTCTCCGACCTGGGAACCTACAAACCCGGAGCGGGGTGGAACGTCTATTCCGAGATACGGCGTAAACTCGCGGAGGATTACGGCATACCCCAAAGCGAGGTGCGGTTCATCCAGGAGGCGACCTCGGAAAAAGCGCGCAAGGAGATGATCGCCGGTATGAACGCCGGAAAAATCCGCGTACTC
Source organism: Parabacteroides caeci (assembly GCF_023656795.1). Taxonomy (NCBI): domain Bacteria; kingdom Pseudomonadati; phylum Bacteroidota; class Bacteroidia; order Bacteroidales; family Tannerellaceae; genus Parabacteroides; species Parabacteroides caeci. The sequence goes on along the minus strand of NZ_JAMOKT010000022.1, from coordinate 48,371 downwards.
TTCGGATCGACCGAGATGCTCGGGACGGGAGTGAACGCGCAGAAACGCTGCGTGGCGATACACCACCTGGACTGCCCCTGGCGTCCCAGCGACCTGGAGCAGCGCGACGGGCGGGGAATACGCACCGGGAACGAGATCGCCAAACTCCATGCCGACAACAAGGTGGACGTGATATTATACGCCGTCGAGAAGTCGCTCGACGCCTACAAGTTCGGGCTGTTGCACAACAAGCAACTGTTCATCCGCCAGCTCAAGACCAACAACATGGGAAGCCGTACCATCGACGAGGGGGCCATCGACGAGAAAAGCGGCATGAATTTTTCCGAGTATGTAGCCGTCCTCTCGGGAAATACAGACCTGCTGGACAAGGCCCGCCTGGAGAAGAAGATCGCCACGCTCGAAAGCGAACGCCAGGCATTCGTGCGCGGCAAATCATCGAGCCGCTACAAGCTGGAGCAGATCACGGAGAAGATAGAGAAGAACAACGACCTGATACGGCGTATCGGCAAGGATCTGGAACACTTCAAGGCCCGCGTCGAGTTCAACGAGGACGGCTCGTACCGCAATCCCGTGAAACTGAACGGGCTGGAAACCTCCGACCCCAAGCTCATCGGGAAACAGCTCAACCGTATCGCCGAAACGGCACGCACGCTCGACAGGCTCGAACCCATCGGGAGCCTCTACGGGTTCGAACTGCTCGTCCAGAGCGAAACGACCGGGAAAGACGGGCTCGACCTGGTGCAGAACCGTTTTTATGTCCGGGGTGAAGGGGATTATCTATACCAGTATAACTACGGGAATATCGCCTCCGACCCGCGACTGGCGGCGATGAACTTCATCCACGCGCTCGCGACCATCGAGCCGACACTGGAAAAATTCCGGAAAAAGAACGAGGAACTGGAGAAAGATATTCCCGTCCTGCGGGAAGTGGTGGAAAGTTCCTGGCGCAAGGAGCCCGAACTGACGGCCCTGAAAACTGACCTGACGGAAATAGACCGCAGGATACAGCAAAGCCTCAAACCGATAGAAGAGAGCGAGGGAAAGGAGGCGGAGGAGGATAACGACGTGTGCCGGGAACGGCATGACACGGCGGAAGAGCTCCCGAAGGAAGACAACACGGCGGCCCGTATTCCTTCCCGGCTGCGGCAGATTGCCGACGCCTCCGGGGGGCGCATCGTGATCGCGGGCGTGGGCAGCCCGCCGGAGAACGGCCCCGCAAAGAAAGGGATTAAGATGTAAGCGAAAAGCCGACGGAAGTACAGATTTCCGTCGGCTTTTTTCATATGCCCATGAGCGTTGTTGTCACACTTCCTGCAAGAGTGTTTGCAGCTCCTCCTGCGTGGGAAGATAGGTCATGTACTGGGCGGCGAAGACCTGCTTTTCATCTTCGGGCAGCGTATAACGGACGACCGCGTCGTTTTTCTCCGCGCAGAGGACGATACCCACCGGAGGGTTATCCCCGGGATTCATCAACTCACGGGTGTAGTAATTGACATACATCTGCATCTGCCCCAAATCCTGATGGGTCAGCTCCCCGGATTTAAGGTCTATTAAAACGAAACAGCGGGCCAGGTAATTGTAAAAGACCAGGTCGATGTAGAAATGCTTGTCGTCGAAGGAGATACGCTTCTGTCGCGCGACGAAGGCGAAGCCTTTCCCGAGTTCGAGCATCAAGCGCTGCAAGCGGCTGATGAGCAGTTGCTCCAGATCGGTTTCCAGAAAATGCTCTCCCTGGGGGATACCGAGAAACTCCAGGATATACGGGTCGCGGATGATCTCTTTGGGTTCGACACGCCCGGGTTCGGTACGGGAAATCTCCTCTTTCACGGCTTTCTTGTCTCGGCTGGCCAGCAAGCGGTCATAGAAAAGCGTGTTGATTTGGCGGTCGAGCTGCCGGACACTCCAGTTTTCCTTGACGCACTCGTGCAGGTAAAAATCACGGGCGGCATCGCCCGACACCTTGAGAAGCGTGCGGCAATGCGACCAGCTCAATTTATCACACAGCGTGTGATATTTCGGGTAGCACTGGTAAAACTGCCTCATGTACCGCAGGTTGGTGGCCGTGAACCCGTTTCCGAACTCCGCCACGAGCCGCCTGGAAAGGGTGTTGATGACAGCCTTGCCATATCCGGCACGGCCGGTTCCCTGCTGCTCGTACTCCACTATATATTTCCCTACCTGCCAGTAAGCCCTCACGAGGGTCGAATTGACATGATGTATCACCTTCGCGCGCGCTTCCTGCAAGATATGGCGCACGTTATGCAGTAGCTCTTCCTCCCCTTTGTCGGCAGGATATATTTTATCTGTTTCTTTCATTGTTCATTATTATATAGGCTTCCAAGTGCAAACATACTGATTTTACGGCAAATATCGAACGGTTGTACCGCCTTGTCGTGCCTTATTCCATGTATCTCCGCGTTTTTCCATGACGCCGGACTCTCGGGACAGGGCCTAACCGGAACCGGCAGGACGATCCTTTTTCAGCTTGCGGAAATTACTGAAGTTACGCTCGATGAACCGCAGGACGTCCGATTCCCGGTAGAAGGTCTTGTGATAGATCATCTCGTAAGGCAGCTCTCCCGAGGTGCGGTAACGCTGGAGTGTGCGCTTGCTGATATTGAGCATACGGCACAGGTCGTAATTGTCCAGAAGACGCTCCCCGTCAGGCAGGATGGAAAGCGGTTGCTCCACGTCCCCCGCGCACAGCTTCTCAATACGTTCCAGCCGTTCCGAGAGCCGCTGCATCCATCCGTCGAAATATTCCTTGTCCAGAAACATGGCCTACTCCTTTGGTTGGTTCTTGCGCCGCACGGAACGCTCCTTCAGCACACGGCGGATTTCCGTGAGGGAATAATACAGCTTCCGGTTGATGGCCGAATAGGTGATCACGTGATCCGAGCGGAGGCGTTGAAGGGTACGCCCGCTGATGCCCAGGTAACGGCAGACCTGCTCGCCGTCCATCCATTCGTCGTTTATATACTCCTTATTCCATGCACGCCCCTTTTCAGGGAGAGAGGCGATTGCAGCCTCTATTTTCTCTATACGCCCGACAAGCTCGTTATAGGCTCGCGAACCGATCACTATGATTTTCATACTCCTTTGTTTTTTAGTCTGTTACAAAGGTCGGGCTTATATGGACAGCTTAAAACGAGGTCGGTACGACTTTTTTTTGATAATTTGCAGTGAACTGATTCTCAATGGTTCATGCGGTGAAGAAGGCAGTGTTTTTTACCGAAATCCGCGGCCCGTACTCGGTATTTTTATTGGCAGAAATGCGATAGAATACTGTGATTCAACGCTTAACGGTGTTCTAATCCGGACGGGGCTACAACGGAACACCCGTATCGGCTCCTTATACGGGTGCAAATACGGGCGTTCGGGAAAGTTCCTTTCGAGAGTTACGGGGGAAAACCGACCTCGGTTCTTTTGTTATATACAACGCTGATTATCAGTGTTTCTATAAGGAATAGAGTGCTTTACCGGTTCATATTCTACTCGGAATTGCCGTTTTTCTTGTTTCGCTTCCATGTCTGCATACGTTTAAGCAGGGCCTCTTTCGCCTTGTCAAGCCACGGTGTCGGGTTGTTTCGGATTTTCATATCGCAGAATGTCCTCGAAAGGTTCATGTCGAGGTGTACGTTGAAAGCGTTGGAAATGTAGCTGGCAAGTTGCGTGAGTGGCACATTGCCGAAACAGCCTTTACTGTCGAGCAGGTAAATAAGTTCCGTCAGATCCGTCTTCGAGTCCTGCCATGTCGGACGCACGTCAGACAATGGCAGAACCATGTTCCGGTGGTTCGTGCTCTCCAGTGATTCCAATTCGCCCATAAGATAAACCGACAACATATCGTTGGCCAGGATTTTCGCCACCTTGAAATCCGCGTTTGTCGAAAACTGCGGGTCGAGTTCATAGTAGAAGGTTTCCAGGTATTGCTCCGTGTCGGTCTGCCCGCGCAGGAAATAGAGGCTGTCCAGGTGTGTGGCGCCGCTGCGGAAATAGCGGATAAAGTCGAGGCGTTTCTGCGTGTACGCATTGATGGCCCGAACATGGGCGTCCAGGTACTCCCGTTGTGCCTCGATACTTCCTACCGGACGGTTCATCTCGATATTATAGAGCTTGCGGTAATAGATCAGACGGCAAAAAAGACGAGGTTTGATTTCTTTGAAGAACTTTATTTCCTCGTCATCGTTTTGAAAACGGTAGCCGATGATATATTGTTTCAAACGGTCGAACGCTTCTCCCAGGACACGTGACGCTTCAAGCGACTTTTTCAACACGTCGGTATCCCGCGATTCGATGCGTTCGATACTCCGCAGGACTTCGCTGTTTAATTTCTCTATAAATACAATCATAATCCGTCTTGTTACTTTCGCGCATAAAGTTAGCGAATCGAAAAACCGGCGGATTACGATTTTTATCTTTCTCTTCGTTTTTTTATCACGGAGCCGATTTTAATGTCAGATCCGACCTTCCTGGCGGATGGAAGTGGGATTGCTCCCCATATTCCGCTTGCAAAAGTCCGTAAAGTGGGATTGGGCGGAGAAACCGCACATGTAGGCTATTTCCTGCAACGTGTAGTGTGTCGTCCGCAGCAACTCCCCGATACGTTCGATACGGCGCTGACGTAACCACGAGGAGGCCGAGCAGCCGAAAACCCGCTGGAAACGCCGGCGGAAGGTAATCGTGCTGGAATACCCGCAAACCCCGGCGAGTTCCGTGACGTTATCCGAGGCAAGATAATTCGATTTGACACGGGAGATGAACTCGTAATCGTCCCCCAGGTGCAACAGCTCCTCGAACTCCCCGACATCGGCGGGAGTGAGATGTTCATAAGAGGCGTCGAGCATTTTCAGCATGACAGCAGCGTTACATTCAACGGGCATACCCAATGTCTTACGGGCTTCACGCAGGTAATTCTTGAATCGCAGCCGCAGCGTGTCGTGATGCGGGTAGGAACACTGGGACAGAATGGTGCAGACCGTCCGCAGTTCATCGACACAACAATAGCCGAAATACCACGTTACAAGACGCTCGACGTAATGGACGGCATGAAATTCCTCCGAAAGCATCAGAAGAAGCAGGAACGGGGTGAAATCCTGGTATTCCCTCGTTATGGGACGGGGTGCTTCGTCAAGCAAGGAGGCGATGTCCCGCATCAGCAGAGAATCTCCCGAGTACGCTTTTATTTGTTCGGAACTGCGGGCATAATCCCGGTAACGCGATATGACCGCCGACAAAGCATTGAACTTCACGGCGTGAACGCCTTCTATAAAGGAAGGGCGAAGACTGTTGTAAATGGATAAGTCGGTTTGCATAAGTCATTTCTATAAAACGGAGCCGCATCCCCTTGTTGCCAAAACTCCGCAAGTCGTTACTTATGAACCGCTTGGAACACGGTACGAATCCTAATTACAAATATATCGCATCTGATAATCCGGAACAAATATCAGCAGGTAAAAATGAAAATAAACCTCGTTATTTTTGATTATTACCTGCAATAATATTATATTTGCAAACAAATAAGAGTTGTTTGACAGCATGAGAAATATAGTGTATCAAAGCACTTTACCAATTTCTTATCCGTTGCCCATTCTCATGCGAGTTTCTTTTAATCTATTTGTAGTCAATTAAATACCTTCAGACTACATCAAATATAGTAAAAAAACAACAAAGGCACAGATGAAGTTTCCATCTGCGCCTTGCCTTTATCTTAAAAATAACTTATTTACAGCGGATGGAACGACCCAGTTTCAAAACAGTAGTCTTGGATATACCATTCATTTCGCACAACTTGCCAACTGTTGTTCCGTATTTAGCAGCCAGAGCACCCAAGGTATCACCACTCTTAATGCGGTGGTAAACAGGTGTTGCTTCCTGATCAGCACTGACATTTCCAGTCAGAGAGGCAACCGGAGTGGCAGCTTCTACAGTTGTAGTCTTAACCGCTTTCGCTACAGTTTGCGTATTTGTCTTTTGGGTTGCAGATTTAGCTGCTACAGTCGCTTCTTTTCCGGCACTACAACGGATTGACTGGCCTAAACGAAGCATAGAAGTACTCTTGATACCATTCAAACGGCAAAGCTCATTGACTGTCGTGCCATACATGCGGGCAATCTTACCCAGTGTATCACCCGATTTCACACGGTGATAAACCATCTGGTCGCTTGAAGAAGTATAAATATTACTCTTACGCCCGTTAATCTTTATATTATGGAATACATAAACATCCTGATGAGGAACTGAGTTTTCGAAATCAATAATGTCGGCCGGATTAATAGCCTGTCCCAGGAAGCGGGTTTCGAAATGAAGATGAGAACCGGTAGAACGTCCGGTGTTTCCTCCTAATGCGATCGGATCGCCTGCACGAACAATGTCGTTTACATCAACAAGTGATTTGGATAGGTGACCGTAAACTGTTTCAAGTCCGTTCGGATGACGAACCACCAGATAATTTCCATATCCGCGACGTTCGAAATTACGGATACGAACCTTTCCGTCAAAAGCAGCACGAATCGTATCGCCCACCTGAACCTTCAGGTCTATTCCTTTATGCATACGACGACGACGGGGACCATATTTAGAGGTAACGCGCGTCATTGTATCAATAGGAAGAATAAATGTTGAACAATCTATAGCGCAGGAATCAGGCATTTCAACCTTAGCTCCTCCACGGAAAGGATCAACCCAACGGGTGTCCCAGTTTGATCCGTATAATTCATCTGCAGGAAACAGTAGGGCTTCATTGGCTGCAAGAGATTCATCAACTCTCGCATTGATCTCTGCCAGTTCTTTCAAACCCATATCTTTACGGATGGTAACGCGGTCAGCCATCAGTTCGGATACGCGTTTATCCATTTTTACTATATGTATAGTTTCTTTTGGAGTATCTGTCCCTGTTTGTTTCTGAGCTGATACAGCCGAAACCATAAAGGAAGTACAACAAATAAAAAGTAGTGCTCTTATTTTCATTTTTATCATTTTTCGAAATGGAATCCAGAAGTAAAATAAGCTGTGAAACAGACCCTATTTTTTACAAATCGACCAAAGTTCGTTATTTTGAGCAAGTTGACAAAATTCAATCCGGAAAAATTTCCGCAATGAAAGTGAACAAATTCAAAACTACGCACTATTCTTTCTGAAACACAAACACTTACACAAAAACATGTTTCACAACATATTAGCTAATCATACTCCAGTTTATCTTCCGGGTAAAGAGTGTTTTTAACCTTTCGTTCAAAATCCGGTTGGGTTCGGACAGTAATTCGGGGTCTTTGTCCAAGACTTCCTGTGCGATATCCCGCGCATATTGCAATATCTGCCCGTCAGCAGCCAGGTTCGCAATCTTCAGGTCAAGCCCTTCCCCACTTTGCTGGGTTCCTTCCAGATCTCCATGTCCGCGAAGGTGCAGGTCCGCTTCTGCAATCTCAAAACCGTTATTACTGTTTACCATTATCTCCAGACGCTTACGGGTATCGTTGCTCAGCTTATAAGAAGAGACCAGGATACAATAGGATTGTTCCGCACCACGTCCTACCCTGCCGCGCAACTGGTGTAATTGTGACAGACCGAAACGTTCGGCACTTTCAATCACCATCACAGAGGCATTCGGAACATTCACCCCTACCTCGATAACAGTTGTTGCCATCAATATCTGCGCTTCGCCGGTAATAAATTTCTGCATTTCGGTTTCCTTGTCCGCCGCTTTCATTTTCCCATGCACCATGCAAACTTTATATTCGGGAAACACCTCTTTAAATGTTTCGAAACCGTCTTCCAGATTTTTATAGTCCAGCTTCTCACTTCCTTCAATCAGCGGGTAAACAACATACACCTGGCGCCCCAACTGGATTTCCTTACGCAGAAAATCATATAACTGGGCTTTTTTATTATCGTAACGGTGCACCGTCTGGATAGGCTTGCGACCGGGAGGTAACTCATCAATAACGGAAACGTCCAGATCACCATACAAGGTCATGGCAAGTGTCCGAGGAATAGGAGTAGCCGTCATCACCAATACGTGAGGGACAACTGCATTCTTTTTCCAGAGGCGTGAACGTTGTTCCACACCGAAACGATGTTGTTCGTCAATAATAGCCAACCCGAGTGAAGAGAATACCACAGTTTCTTCAATCAGGGCATGCGTTCCTATCACGATCTGTATTTCACCGCTGGCAATGGCCGGAAGTATTTTATTACGCTCCTTCTTTTTCGTCGATCCGGTCAATAAGGCAACACGAATGTCCATATCTTTCAGGAATTCCATCACAGTAGCATAATGCTGGGTTGCCAGTATTTCCGTCGGCGCCATCATGCAGGCCTGACAATGGTTATCGACAGCCAGCAGCATGGAGAGTAAAGCAACCAACGTCTTTCCGCTTCCCACATCTCCCTGCAACAGACGGTTCATCTGCCGCCCGCTCCCCATATCGGCACGGATCTCCTTCACCACCCGTTTTTGTGCACCGGTCAGTTCAAACGGAAGATAATCTTTATAGAATGTATTAAAGTAATTCCCGACAGTGGGGAATACGATTCCTTTCAGCTTCAACTTCCGCAGACTGGCTGTACGGAGGATATTCAACTGTATAAAAAACAGTTCGTCGAACTTCAAGCGCAACTGTGCCTGTCTCAGCTTCTCCGTCGACTCCGGAAAATGGACATTACGGATCGCTTCCTTCAACGGCATCATCCGGATACGCGACAGGACATCTGCCGGAAGTGTTTCAGGCAATATCCAGTTCAAAGAACTCAGTAATGTATATTGCAGATTCTGTATCGCCCTCGAATTAAGGAACGACTTTTTCATTTTTTCCGATGTATTATAGAAAGGTGTCAGGCCGGCTGCCACCTGGTCTGCCTGATCCATCGGATCGATATCGGGATGGGGAATATTATAAATATGTCCGAACTCGGTCGGTTTGCCGAAAACAATATAGTCTGTCCCCGTTTTGTATTTATCGGTCACATAATTAAGACCTTTGAACCAGACCAGATCGATCGTCCCGGTGCCATCGGTAAATTTAGCCACCAATCGCCGGGTTCGCCCTTCCCCCACCGTGTCATAATACAGAATACGTCCTTTCAGTTGGATATAAGGCATATTTCCCGTTATTTCGGAAACCTTATAAAACCGGCTACGGTCGATATATTTATACGGGAAATAAAACAACAAATCCTCATACGAAGATATTCCGGCCTCTTTCCGTAATATCTCCGCTTTCTTCGGGCCTACACCCGGCAGATACATAAGGGATCGTTTGTCTAAATCAAGCATAGCTGTCTATTTCTGTCTATATAATTCACAAAACATAATCGTCATCGCCTTTATCTTCAAACTCATCAATCCATTCCTTCAATTTTCTTTGTAGTAAGCTTTTATTCGGAAGATATAGCGCATATTCCGTTGCATAAATATTTGCATTCTCTGGTAGAGTGAGTTTGACTAAAGCATCATTTTTCTCCTGACAAAGCAAAATACCAATCGTCGGTTTCTCAAAATCCATCTTTACATAACGATCAAAGAAATTGACATACATCTGCATTTGTCCTAAATCCTGATGTGTTAATTTATCAACTTTCAAGTCTATGAGAACATAGCATTGTAACAATCGATTATAAAAAACCAAATCAACAAAGAAATGTTGCTCGTTAAAAGTAAAACGCTTCTGACGCGCTTCAAATAAAAAACCTTTTCCTAACTCCAATAGAAAGTCTTGCAATTTTCCTATGATCGCATTTTCAAGCTTACTCTCACTATAAGCAGCATCTATTCTCAACCCCAAAAATTCCAAAGTCAATGGATTCTTTATTATATCAGATGATTTCTCTAATGTCTGCCCTTCTATTGCCAAACGCATTACCTCGTTCTTGTTTCGGCTTAATGCTAATCGTTCATATAAACTTGATCCAATTTGTCTACTTAATTGTCGTACACTCCAATTCTGTTTGCCGCATTCTATTTCATAAAAATTTCGTTCTTCAGGATTTTCTATCCGCATAAGAACAAGATAATGTGACCAGCTAAGAGTAAACTGGACGGTCTGCCCTGATAAAATCTCCGTTTCAATTGGCTCAACACTGTTGAGCTTATTAGAATAAGTTACATAAAACTGTCTGATTCTCTTCAAATTCGGGTAAGAATATCCATTGCCAAATTGTTGCGAAAGCCTATTTGACAATTCTTTCAATGTAGCTTTACCATACTCCGCACGAGAAGCTCCCTGCTGTTCTTCTTCCACAATATAGCGTCCTATTTCATAGTTTGTATACACCATAGCCACATTTATAGCTGTAGCTAGTTGTCTACGAGTCGACTCTATCAACATAGAGATTTTATCATATAAAACCTCTATTGTTTGCGAATTTGACATCTCTGAATCTTTCATATTTCTTTACGGATTTTTCAATAGTACAGCATCGGTCTGAATCGAACATAGCTGTCTATTTGGACAGCGAATTTATCATTTTTATGGGCATTATGCAAATAAGAAAACAGAGTATCTCACATTTTCAGTAAGATACTCTGCTTTTTTATAATTTGAATTTGTATCCGACAGATACTCCAAACAGGAACTCCTGTTCATTTATACAATTCTGGAAGCAGTTAACGCCGACAAAGACTCTTTTCATTTCAACACCGACTTCTGCCGTAGCACCTACCTGAACTTCCGGCCCCGTACCAAAATAAACGCCTCCATTCAGACGAAGATTTGCCTTTTCCTTCAATGGAATGTGGAATGATGCATAAACCGGGATATTAAAATCAATATCCCATGTATCCGAATTGCCGATTGCCGACCTATTTGCCGTATGCAACAACACCCCGGTCTGAATTGAAAATAATGTTGATTGCGGAAAGTTTATATAGGCTCCCGCATGAAGCCCCCATACATCTCCACCCATTATACCGGTACGTGCCTCTATATCAGCGGCCTGTACACAATTAAAAACAGAGAACAATGCAATAACAATTAATACCAGTGTCTTTTTCATCATATATTCATTTATTTACAAAGTGTAAACGGGATAAATACAGATATATTACAATCGGAAATTTGTCCCTTCCTGAACTTCTCGGTATCTATCGTATTTGTAAAGCCTAACCGGTAGTTCACAGAGATATCGATCTTATTATTGATATTATAACCGACTTTCCATAAAAGCGGAATATCAAACTTCTTCCCGTCGGAAGCCACATACCAGGTAGGCTCCAGTCCTAGACCTGCATATAAGCCTTTCACGATCTTATAATTAACGGAAGAAGACAAGGCGAGTGAAAGATTCGCATCGTTCGCCTCAACACGACCTGCATCAGACCTGACATCTTTCGATTTAAACATTTTGGCATTAACCAGCGGATCAATATCATAGAACCACCGGGTATGTTTCTTGTCTTCAATACGGAAACGATAGCCCAGCTGTAAATTAAACTTGTAATCTTCAAAGAGTTTTGTCCCCTTAGCTACTTTTTCAATAATATCGGGATTCTTCATATTGGGAGCTACATTTCTGTCAAATCCCAAACCACCCCCTACCAGTAAACCTGTTCTCAACTGTGCATGGCTACTCATAGCCACCAAAAGAAAAAGAAATAATAAATGCTTTTTCATACGCCACATTATTTAATTAATAAATAAACACAATCAACATCTCGCAAATATCACTACAAATATTCCTTCGTTTGCAAAACTAAGAATAAGTTTTAAACTTATCGATTAATCACACAGAAAAAGCACATACACATTAAGAAAATAAAGAGATATAGATTTTTCTGTCAAAAGTAAGAAAGTGTGTCAAAAGTCACGATCCTGTCATCCCGGGCTTGACCCAGGATCGCATACTAAGCGCTATAATCAGTGTAGTATGAGTTGGCGGATCAAGTCCGCCATGACAAAACAGACTTTTGGCACCTCCTTTGATATAAAACAGATTTCTCTTACAAAGAGAATTTATAACCAACAGAAATACTGGCTGTTCTGTTTTTCATCTTATGAGTTGAAGTTTTATAACTTGGAGTATCAAAACCAGACCATACTTTCTTTAGTCCCAGATCATAAGCAAAAGAAATGACAAAATCAGATATTTCACCAGACAGTCCAAAACGCAGTCCGGAGTCAAAACGATCAAATGCTTTGATTTCCGTATCTACAAATCCTTCTTTTTTAAAGTCTTTAAATGGATTATCCCAGGTTTCAGCGGGGCGAGTACTTCCACTTTCATCTGAAACAATAATATCAAGATCACCAGAACCAACTACACCACAGGCAAAGTATGTTCCAATAGAAGGCACCAAATGTACCTTTTCCATTAAAGGAATCCGATAACCGACCATTAAAGGAATCTCAAGATACCCCAAATGGATATTAGCATGCCTTAATACAGACGAATAATTATATCGATCCCATAATCCGGAAGCACCTTTACTCGAATAAGATAATCCGGATTGTAGCATAACTCCATTCTTAAACAAATAGTCGACAGAAACTCCTCCTGTAACATCTACGTTATGTGAATTGGCAATAATAGCCAAAGAAGAAACATTCATTCCAATTTCTGCCCCCAAACGAAATTGAGCACTCATTTTTGCTGCACTAAAAAGAATTAGTACAAGCATGATGTAAAATTTTGTTTTCATACAATTTCAGTATACTGAATTAATCATTCTCCAGAATGTACATTGTCATGCTCATCACATACTTTTTTAGCACAATTACCAGCATTATGGTCTTCATCCATACCATATTTTCCATTCGCATAATTGTAACCGAGACCTTCCGGATTTGTACCTCCGGTTATTGCCTTATAATGTATGCAAGCTGCATGTTGGACAGGTTTCGTATAATTCCTAACACTTAAACCTAAATTATACACAAATGTGTGATTATCAGATACATCAGCCTCATCCAACCCGGGATGAGAAAGTTCAAAGTCACCAATCGATTTTAATGTTTGATCCTCATTAACAGTTAAAGGTATGTTTTTAAATACACATTCTATTTGCTCCACGGCATACGATGTTGAATAATGCTTCCAACTTCCCTTTTTCCTTTTTCCATCAACAAAAATATGGAATTGTATACAAGCCTCATTTGTCCCCTGAGTATCAGTTAACACTACATTTCTAAGTAACGAACATGATGTAATTACCATCTTTGTATAGTCTGCTTTTTTATAACTATATTCTTTATATCCAATAACATCGGTTACTTCTCTTGCATTCCCAGTCATTACATAAGAAATTCTTGGAGACATAGAACGTTCTTTCCCTATAGAATAAACAGAAGTCTCATCTACTACATTTTTCACATCTCCTAAGTAAAACACACCATCTTTATTTGTAATACACTGATAAGTCTTTGATTTAATAACCGGCTTAACAAGACTGTCTGTATCCAAATAAATATATTCAGCATACTTATTTAATAATTGATCGAATTTATCAAAATCCTCATCGTTATATGCTTCTTCTACCTCATTAACGAATTTATTCACATAGGATCGATAAGACACAAATCCCATTGTCTTTTCCCAATTATTTAACTCCTGATCTGTTAACTTAATAAGCGAGTCAGTTACAGCAAAATAATCTTTTGTACTTCTAAAACAAAGCGAACCATCTCCTTGAACATAGCAAGGGACATCTACTGATGATTTAGTCTGTGGAGCATCACCACTATTATCAACTTCTTCTAAAACGCTATTTTCTCCACAAGAAAATAATGCACATGAAAACAAACATGTACCAATAAACATAATTAACTTATTCATAAAATGTAATTTATATAATTAATAATACAATAATAATTCTATTCTATAGAAAAATTTCCCCATAGTTTATACTCATCACTAAGAACAATAATGATATAGGTTCCTTTTTTCAAATCCAACTCCAAAGGAATGGTTCTACTATATCCTTCAATAGAAGAGTCAAAAACTATATTTCCTGCAACATCTTCTATTACTATATCCAATGTCTTTAACTCGTCTGAAATTCCCAACTCTAATACCTGCCCATCAATATAGGCTTCGATCGGAGGCATTAAAGAACGACGTCTATCATTTAAATAGATCTTCTCCCTTTTTGCAAAACCTGCAATTGTTACGCAGAGCAACATCGCAACTAACAAACATCTTTTCATTTCTTTTGTGTTTTATAATCTATGGCAAAAGTAGAGAGATAAAACTAGGACACAAGACCTTTAAGCGGCAAACACATGTACAGGCCACTTTACCGCGACAAGCGTATAACGAATTGATTATCAATAAACAAAGACCCTCTGTACATACAACAATATATGTACAGAGGGTCTTTCACCTATCTTAAAGAGATCTCTAAAGCGCAGCAATCAACTCTTCCAATGTTGTTTGTGTATTTTCAAATTTCCCCTTTTTACGGATCCGATAACGCCTGCGATCGACCGAAGTAGATTGTATATCCAGAAAGATTGCCAATTGCTGGTTGTCCAACCCTAACTTCAACAAACAACAAAAATGCCTTTCCTCCTCTGTCAACCCAGGGAGTTGCTGTTCCAATCCATCCATGAAAAACGGATAAGTTATTTTTAATGATCCGTACAACGACAACCAGTCCTCATTCGTCAACGGATTCTTTTTAGCCTCCTCTACCGAACAAGCATTCTGCATGATCTTTTTATATGTTTCCGTATTTTCCAATATACCCTCTCGAATGCTCAAGACTTGTTTGCTTAAGCCTTGCACCTTCAACTCTTTTTCTTGCATTTTTTTAACAAATTCCTCTTGTTCCTTTTTCAATTTTTCATTTGCCTTATCTAATCTTTTCTTATAAATATAAAAAACAATAAGAATAAATATCAACAACAAAATTCCCCCAATAATATTTCGAGAATACTTTAATTCCAAAATAGTATTCCGATTCAATACCTCTGCATACTCATATCGCTTTTCCACCTTCAACAAGTCCATTTGCGATTGCAATTCAGCTACAGAATCAGCAATATGGTTAAAACGCTCATAATAATCTAAAGCCAAACTATAATTACCCAATTCTTTTTCCAACATATACGATTGATACAATATACCACCGGTCAAAGGGCGCTTAGCCGTTTTATGCAAAACAGTCTTCTCTATATACGCACGAGCTTTATCATATTCACCCATATTCGTATATAAAGCAGCCAATGACAAATAAGTCGGTGCACTACCCGCCTCATCATAAGCAATCGATTGAAATAAAAATTTTTCTGCCAATGCATAGTTTTTCATTTTTTCATAATTAATTCCCAATCGATTCGTCAAAGAACTTAACACTAACGAATCACCCAGGAGTAAAGCCAACCGATACGCTTTCTGATGATATTCCAAAGCCTCGTCATATTCTTCTTTCAATAGATGTATCCATCCTATATCCCGAATCGAATAAATATAATTCACACTATCATTCCCTTTCAGGTAACATTCCCCACTTAGCTGATGGCAATATTTCGCTTCTTCGTAATTGTCATCAAAATCATGTAACTGAGCCATCTTATTATACAATTTCCCCACCAGCCGATAGTTTTTTGCTCTTTTCGCCAACTCTACCGCGCTCAGATAGGATTTCATCGCCCATTCATAATCGGTCTCTCCCTCGTAAGCCATCCCCAGATACAGTAAGCTATTCATCTTATCTTCCGGAGAACCATGCTTTTCGTAATAATCATTTGCTCGCTCCATTTGCGGCACGAACGGCATGTCTTCACCCAACTGTTCGGATAAACCGGCAGAAACCATGCAGAAATGAGCAAAGACCTTATCACTCAACACCTCCGGATTGGTAATACTTTCCAACAAGGCAAAAGCACTATCCGGCTGTTCAGTCCGAATCAATTCTTCCGCCTCCTTTATCTTTAAATTAATTTCATTGTTACTTTTACAGGAAAAGAACAAACAGAAAAGGATAAATAGTAATATGGCGTTTTTCATATCAATACTTGTGTGTTATTCGAACTGCAATATCCGAATTAAATATTTAATGCACAAATTAACAGCAAGTATATTCAAAATAAAAACACCAATCAGAATTTCCCTATTATCAAAAAGACATCCTTTTTACCTAACCAATATCAGAATAATGCATTTTGCACAAATTTCATATCCGCCATTTTTCACAAAACGGACAAAATAGAATGGAAATAAATACACTATTTAACATATAATTAGCCAATATCAATTCAAACTATTCACTTAAAACAAATTTCAACTCCGTTTAAAGCAAAATTTTTTTCGTTTTAAATGAAGTTGAACTCCGTTTAAAACGAGTTTTTTATTGATTGCAGTCGAAAAAAGCGCTTTTAGAGCATTCTTTTTCATGCACAAATACATGTTAAAAAACAGTTTTTCTTTCCAGAAAGAGCAATAATACATACAAAATTCAAACAGCAAATTCACACAGATAATACCATTCACCCTACCAATCCCTACATATGCGTCACAAACAAAATCATAAAGACACCCACACCAAGTAAATATAAAAATAATGATATTCACTTATAACGAATAAAACGAGTAAAAATTCATGTCCCCTATAAAGCCCCCATACAACTCACTGATAAGAGACCTTATTTTACATTTTGATAATTCTTCTATCCCCATTTACCCCCTTGTTGACAAGTCTTGACGCCAGCTCCATTAAGGGTAAACATTTAGACATACTATCAAAAAGTCAATTCAAGCCAGCGGGACAGAAATACATCATATACCTGGTACCATAAATCACGAACATCTTCCTCCCGGTAAATCATTTCCTTTTCCAGCAAAGCATCGAGTGCTCGTTTGGAATTAGCAGGTGTTCCTATCTTATATTTCTGTATGAATGTCTTAGACTGAGGCTGATACACTTTTCCTTCTTTGGCGATCGCAATCAAAAGTTGCCATTGCACAGGACTTAACAACTGACGGTATTGAACATAAGTGGCTTGCTGAGATAATAAAAGATTACTGCAAACCTGCTTGAC
The DNA here is from genome assembly GCF_023656795.1 of Parabacteroides caeci. NCBI lineage: Bacteria > Pseudomonadati > Bacteroidota > Bacteroidia > Bacteroidales > Tannerellaceae > Parabacteroides > Parabacteroides caeci. The sequence goes on along the minus strand of NZ_JAMOKT010000022.1, from coordinate 31,398 downwards.
ATCTTCCAAACGGATATTTTTTAACGGTAAAGCATACGTGTTATTACAAATAACCTGTGTGTAATAAGTATGTAGCCTCGTCCATTCGAGAATGAAACCGATCGCTTCGTCATCTATTTTTTTCCCACCCTCTTCAAACTTATTTTTTATAAAAGTATAATATGCATCCTGCGAAATAGGATTCAAATACATCATTTGTGTACTTGAAAAAAACGGGCGCTTGGCACTATTAAATATTTCTGCCATCATATGTTTGTTACTTCCACTAAAAATAAATCGTGTCTTCTGCAGGTTCTGTATCCGTGAACGAAGTAATGCTTCTGTATTTACCTCCGGATAATTAGCAACTTGCTGAAACTCGTCAATTGCGACTACTGCCTGCTGAGCTTCGTTTTCCAAGAACTGAAATATACCGGTAAGTGTCTTTTCTGTAGTTTTCATCTCAGTAAACCCAAAACTAACTTCTGGTGCCCCAGTCAAAGGGTCATACGAAATGACCGGATGAAATCCCTTCAACAAATCAAGAAAACGCTTTCCGAAACTTTTGTGTTCCGGAATTTGTTGCAAAATGGCTTGTGACAGATTTTCCGTAAATTCTTTCAAATTCTGTGTAGGATATATGTCTACATATATACAATGACAAGTGTTATCAACTCTCAAATCCTCAAACAAACGATGTATTAACGACGATTTTCCCAATCTTCGCAGAGAGATAAGCGTCGTATTTATATTATTTTCGACCTGTTTTTTTAAAGTCATTAATTCATATTCCCGATCACAGAAAAAGGATTTACCGATATAACCTGTTATTGGAAAAGGATTTACACTACTAAAAGCCATATTGCATAAGTTTTATTAATTACAAATATACACTTTTTTATCATACATTTTGTATGATACATTTTGTATGATACTTTTTATTAACAAGCACAAACCTTGCCGCCCTATCGACAGTCGGTATAGTTTTGGATTTTGATAATTTTCTTGTCAAATCTGACACAAGTACAAGTTCACTATTTGAGCATCGACAAAAATCATATACATTTGTCCTAATCCATGTGAAACTAAACTTTGTCAATATGAAACTTAAGTCCGGTATTTCAATTCTTTTGTCATTTCTTTTTGTTTTGACAGCAAATGCAACTCTTACTCCTGTCAGGCTCACCTGTGAATATCTGGTCGATCCCTCCGTTATAGATGCCCGGCATCCCCGGTTGTCGTGGATCAATACAGCCGCTCCCGGCGAACGAGGACAACAGCAGACCGCCTATCAGATACGGGTTGCTTCATCGGCCGATAAACTGAAAAAGGAACAGGCCGACCTTTGGGACAGTGGTAAGAAAAAAAGCAGCCAGTCCTTTCTGGTTCGTTACGAAGGAAAGCCGCTACAATCGAGACAGGAATGCTGGTGGCAAGTCCGTGTTTGGGATGCCAACGGAAAAATATCGGACTGGAGTGAACCTGCCCGCTGGAATATGGGATTGCTGAATGCCGATGAATGGAAAGCACAATGGATCGGTGCCCCCTGGCAAGGCGAAGAAGCCACGGCAAAATCAGCAGACAAAACACTTCCCCCTGCCCCACTCTTCCGAAAAGATTTTACCGTTTCCAAAGAAATAGCTTCAGCAAAAATCTATATCTGCGGATTGGGTTATTTTGAATTATATCTGAACGGAGAAAAAGTCGGCAACGACGTTCTGGTCCCCAACCAGACCAATTATGGGAAACGGGACGACCTGGATGTAACCCGTGTGACCCTCGACGATAATTTCAGAGGCTATAATGTACTCTATCTCTGCTACGACCTGAAAGAAGCGTTGAAACAAGGTAAAAATGCACTCGGCTGCCTGTTAGGTAACGGCTTCTATAATGCGGCACTAAGCTGGACGATGCCCTACGGATCGCCACGTCTGATCGCGCAGTTACATATCGGCTACACCGACGGCAGCGAGGAGGTCATCACATCGGACACTTCCTGGAAAGTATCGCGTAGCGCCATTGTCTTAGATGGAATTTACCAGGGAGAACATTATGACGCCCGGTTGGAACAGCCGGATTGGTGTTCGCCGGACAAACCAGCTGACGGATGGGAGTCTGCCGTCGTACGGAAAGCGCCGGAAGGTGAACTACAGGCACAGATGTCTCATTCCGACAAGGTAATGGAAGTCTTGAAACCGAAAAAGATCACACGATTGGAAAACGGAAATTATAAAGTCGATTTCGGAGAAGAAATATCCGGCTGGGTACATCTGCACAATATGCAGGGAGAGGCAGGCAGAAAGGTAGAGATACGTTATATCTGTGAATCACCCAACGGATCAAACTCTTACACAATGAAAGGCGGCGGACCGGAATCGTATGCCGCCCGCTTCACCTGGTTTGTTTTCCGGGAAGCGGAGATCATCAACTGGCCGGGTGAACTCCGGGAGGATAACCTGACAGCAGAAGCCGTATATACGGAAATTGAAACGACCGGACATTTCGAATGCTCGAACCCTCTTTTCAACCAGATCAATAAGATATGGAGACGAAGCCTGACAGACAACTCACACGGCAGTATTATCAGCGACTGTCCCCATCGGGAACGTTCTGCCTATACCGGCGACGGACAGGTGGCTTGCGTCACTGTCATGCACAACTATGATGCCGCAGCTTTATATACCAAATGGATCAAAGACATATTGCTTGCCCAGAATAAAGCGACCGGTTATGTTCCGAACGGTGCACCCTGGCAGCCCGGCTGCGGAGGCGGCGTGGCATGGGGAGCAGCTATGAACATTATGCCGTGGGAGTTTTATCTGCATTATGCAGATAAAGATTTGCTGGCTGCCAATTACACCGGAATGAAAGAACAGCTCCGGTACATGCAAACCTGGGTAGATTCCGACGGCATCATGCTTTCGCAGATAAAAAGCAACGGAAACGTCAGCGAATGGCACAACCTGGGAGAATGGTGCCCGGCAGACGGATTTCCTCCGAAAGACCTGGTTCATACATTCTATCTCTGGCGTTGTGCCGATCTTACGGCAAAAGCGGCATCAGCACTGGGAGAGAAAAAGGATGCAAGCCTTTTCTCCGCTCTGGCAGAGAAAACACGGCAGGCTTTCCACAAACGTTTCTATAATCCGGTGACTAAAACATATGGTCCTTCGGGCAGCAATATCTTCGCTCTGGTAATGGGAGTTCCGGATGAAGTAAAGAAAGATGTACAGGAAACGGTACGGGAAGAAGTGCGCGCCCATAACGGACACTTATACACAGGTATTTTCGGTACTCAGTTCTTTTTTGAGACATTGGCAGACAACGGAATGAACGAACTGGCCTACGAAGCAATGAATAAAAAGGATATGCCTGGTTACGGATGGTGGATTTCACAGGGAGCCACTACCACCTGGGAAGAATGGAACGGCAACAACTCTCGCAACCACCCGATGTTCGGTGGCGGCTTTACCTGGTTTTACAGGAAGATGGCAGGACTGAATAGCGACCAACAGGAACCCGGCTATAAACACATCATCATAAAACCTTATCCTCCTAAAGCGATCAACTATGCTTCCTACTCTACCCGTACCCCTTTCGGACAGGCGGCTGTGAGTTGGGAAAAACAAAATAATACGTTCAAAATGGACGTTGAAATACCTGTTGGAAGCCGTGCCACAGTCTATCTGCCGGTTATTTCCGGAAAGACGGTAAAAGAATGCCGCTCCGGCATCAAACAGGCAAAAGGCGTTAAGTACAACGGGATACAGGATGGTTATGCGGTTATGGAGGTGTCTTCCGGAAAATATTGTTTTGAGACTGATTAAGAAGCAATCCCTGTGCTATCAGCAGATCGAACGGGGTCGTTATTTTGATATTCTCACGGTTGCCGGTTACCAACCGGACCGGTACTCCGGCAGCCTCAACAACCGAAGCGTCATCCGTGAAAAGAGATGTGAACGGTTGTTCGTATGCTTCCAGCAAAATATCACTGCGAAAAACCTGCGGTGTCTGTACAGCTACATAACAGCTACGGTCTACCGGATGCGAACCGTTTTCATCGGTTTCACGCAACGAGTCGATCATCGGCATAACCGGAATAGCAGCACCGCTTTTTTCTGCCTCATCAAAACAGGCACAGATTACTTCGGGAGAGACAAACGGACGTACACCGTCATGTACCGCGATCAAGACTTTTTCATTTCGTCCGGATGCATTTCCAATTTCTTCCGAAAGGAATTGTAATCCGTTCCGAACGGAATGAAACCGGGTCTCACCGCCATTCGCTATCCGGTGAGGCGCCTTACACCCGATCTCCCGGCAAAGCATATTCCAGTAAGGCTGGTGATCTTCGGGAAGGACCAGCAGCAATTCTGCCGCATTATCCCAGCGATGGAAGGCTTCCAGCGTATGCATCAGGATCGGTTTACCTTCCAGCGGAATGAACTGTTTAGGCAGATCGCCTCCCATCCGGAGACCTTTCCCTCCGGCCACGATCAATACATATTTGTGCATTACTCCAGTTCCTCCAATACCTTTTTGACTTCTTCGTCTACCTTATACAGTTTCTCCTTACACAACTTAATCAGCCGGGTAGCCTCCTTCACCTTTTCTGAAAGGACATCCACATCCAGATCACCGTTCTCTATATCGGCCACAATTTTACGGAGTTTCTCTACCGCTTCATTGTATGTTTCTTCTTTCTTTGTCATATTCTTATATATTTCATTTGCACTTAACTTGCAAACATAAATAATTGCAAGCTTAGAATAAATACATCTATTCGATTGTTTTTCAAAGCAATAACTTGCAAACAACTTACAAATAACTTGCAAGTTTATAATCTGTCTAAATAATCCAATCCTTTCCTTGTTATCATATAGGACTGCTTGGGAGATTTTTTCTTCTCCTGCGAAGATTTTATTAATTTGTTGGAGAGAAGTGGATTCAAATATATTCCTTTATAATACCAATTATCAGGAACTTCAATCATACCCAAAATCTCTGATCGGCTCATTTCCTTTTCAGATAGAGCTGTAAGCACCCTTTTTACGACTTCTTTTAACTTATCTTCTATATAAATTTCTTCCATTTGACCTGACTGGAATTCCGGATGACAAGGTATATCTATTAAAAAATAACTGCGCCCCTCATCTGTTTCCAAAATGGCGGGAGTAGAACCATTATCTCTCAGTTCTTTTTGAATAGTAGGAATACCAGTCCCTCTACCCTCCGTCAGTTCCAGTTCTTTAAGATAATCACCTAACCGCCGATTCTTATATCTTCTTGAACGCAAATTTTCAGCTTTAAAGATGGCATCCATGCTAATTGAGCGGTCAGGACCAGAATAGCTCAAAATAGAAATGCGATTAGGCTCTATTGTAATCTCAACAGGTTCTTGTATCTGGTAATCCCGGTGATAAAGTGCATTTACCACAGCTTCTTCCAGCGCCTGATAAGGATAATTAAAAAACCGGACAGCTTCTTCCTTTTGCCTCAGTTTTATAATTTTTTCTTTAATCACATGAGTCCGCAAATAATTAAGTGCAGTTGTAATCATATAAGGTACAGGTCCCTTTATAGCCGGTACTTCTATGAAGTTATCTGGGTTCACAACTTTTCCCTCTGGAAAAATAACAATATCAATTTGTGTATAAGGAAAGAATTTTTCCGGAGTATCACAGAACATCATTAACGCCAAATTTTTTATATACCAATGTTCTGCAGTCCCAGATAGAAGATCCATACGGTCCAATATCTCTTTTAAAGTATAATCAGACAGCCGCGAAGCCAATCTACTTTTTACTTTCACCAGATAATCTCTTATTAAAATAAAAGAAAGATCATCTAAAGTTGCTTTATGATTAGGACGATCGTCAAAAGGTGTTTGATTAGACAAACTTATAAGTTCCGTTTCCATTTCACCTTTCGCAATAATGGAATTTGAACCATATCGAATATAATATTGATATATCTTATTTTTTTGAGTTATATATTCCGGACATTTATAAGGACGTCCCTGGCCTGCCATTGCCCAAACAACAGCAATATATCCACCATCCACCTCTTCTATAAATAGTTTAGGAAAATAAACCGGCTGCATTAAATTATTAAATTGAAGAATCTCCCTCTGTATCTTATCTAACTGTTCAACCGGTAAACCTTTAACCGGACGTTTAGCAACTCCATTTTCTTCTTCTACACCTATCAGGATATAACCACCTCCTATATTGTCAAAATCATTGGCAAAGGCACAAATACTTCTGTAAATCCGATCAGGATTCCAACCCTCTTTAAACTCGATACGGTTAGATTCTACTTTATTTTTTTGTAGAAGATCCTCTAAATTCACAGGTATTGCCATAATATATCCTTCAATTATTAACTTATTGCAAAAGTAATCAAAATACAAACGGTATTTTGATTCACTTTGCGTTTTTAACGATACTCTTCACATCCCCATCCGCAAACCGGGTCACCAGTTCATCGCCGGGATTCAGATCGGTTGCATGTTTGATGATTTTACCATCTTTCAGGGACAAGCTATAACCACGCTTCAATACATAATCGGGAGATGCCATTTTAATGAACTGCTCCGTCAACTGAATAAACCGCGTGCCTTCCGCCAGGCGCGAAGCAGCACGGTTCTGCAACTGCATTTGCAGACTTTCAAGCGTTGAACGACGGCGGAGCAACATAGCCGAAGCGGAAGCCGGAAGTTTATTGCCTGCCATCTGCAGGAAAGAACGGTTACGCTCGATCCTGTTCGTGACAATCACTGGTAAACGTGCACCCAGCAATTGCAGGAAGTTTTTTTGTTTCAATAAGATCGTGCTTGCCAGTTCGCTCACCTCCTGCTGAAGGTCTTCCAGTTCTTCCGCCGCTGCATCCATACGGCCGATCAGAAATTCGGCTACGGCAGTCGGCGTTTTCATCCGCGTATGTGCCACCATATCCAGAATGGTATCATCGCGCTCATGACCGATACCAGTTATCACCGGCAACGGGAACTGGGCACAATTTGCCGCCAGCAGATAGGAGTCGAAACTATTCAGATCAGAAGTTGAACCACCGCCGCGGATAATGACCACCACGTCGAAACAATCGATATGATGGTAAATACGGTCCAGCGCCGCGATGACAGACTCTTCCGTTCTCTCCCCCTGCATCAGGGCGGGAAATAATTTCGGATAAAACGGATAGCCCGCTTTATTATTTGCCAGCTGATTCAAGAAATCCTCATACCCGGCAGCCGTCGGGGAAGTAATAACAGCAATACGTTTAGGCAGGACGGGGAACGGTAATTCTTTATTCAATGTAAATACGCCCTCTTCCTTCAACTGGCGGATAATCTCCATCCGCTTTCTCAGCATATCCCCCAATGTATAAGCAGGATCGATATCCAACACCGTCAGGCTGTATCCATACAGTTCATGAAATTCGACCGATACTTTCACCAGTACTTTCAGCCCGGAAGCAAACAACTGCCCCGTCTCCATCTCAAAGTAAGGCTTCAGCATCCGGAACGTTTTAGCCCATATCGAGCCGCGTGCCCTGGCAACCAATTGCCCGGTTATAGGATTTTTTTCAATAAACTCCAGATAGCAATGCCCGGAAGAAGCATTCGTCCGTACATCACTCATCTCCGCACGAACCCAGCAAGTGCCGGGGAAAGCCTCACTGACTGCACCGCGCACCAGGTTATTCAATTCCAGCAAAGACAGTTCCCTGCGTTCTTCGCCCATATATTCCGGATTAATGTTCAGTCCTGGCATACTGCATTCCTTTCTTATAGGCTTTATATATATTCGGGATACCATACCCCAATTCAGCATCAGGCTGTTTGAACTGGCTGGAAACCTGCTGTAATAAAGCAATGACTTCCTTATTACTCAGCTCCGGCAACGCCTGCCACAGACAGACGCCCAATCCCGCCAGTATAGGAGTTGCAAAAGATGTTCCGCTGGCATAACGTACATTTCCTTGTGGATCGATCACACAACTACCCGACCCTAATGCCACCACATCCGGTTTCACCCGGTAATCGGCAGTAAATCCTACCGAACTGAAAATACTTTTCTTTTTATCTTCTGTAATAGACCCAACCGTCAGAATATCCGATGCATCGGAAGGGAAAGTAATTTTCCCCCAACTGCCGTTTCCTTCATTTCCGGCACTGCAAAACATCAGGATCCCCTTTTGTGCTGCGATATGTGCCGCCTGGCTGATCAAAGAACTCTTTCCGTCCAGGGCGGACTGATCGTAAGATAATTCATCTGCATCAAAAGCGAAATAACCTAATGAAGAAGAGATCACATCGACTCCTACACTATCGGCATATTCAACAGCCGCCGCCCAATAGTCTTCTTCTATTGGGTACTCGGAATCGCTGTCTTCGCTTTTTATAAGCAAATAAGACGCTTTGGGAGCTGTCCCGACCATGATCCCGGGCATATTGGCTGCCATACAAGACAGAACCTTTGTCCCATGGTCGTCTGCTTCATACACACTGCGGCCCGGATAAATCACATTATGCGTCCCGATCAATTGCAGGGAATCGAAAACGCAGATACGGTCTACATTCTGGAAGCCGGCATCTATCACTGCCACACGCATCCCTTCCCCACGAAAGCCGGCATCATGCAGTTTGATTCCATTCAGCATTTTGATCTGCCTTTCAGCATATCCGTATTTCTCTTTCAAAGGAGCATCAGAGGGAGAAAGACGGATCTCCTGATCATCTTCCTGGGCCGGAGTCACATCATGCCCTTTCCATACCCATTTTACTGAGTCGACCATCGTCAGGTTTTTCAGACGGTCGACAACTGTACTGTCTTTACTGGTCACAACTACGGTAGAAAGCCATTTACTCTGTACCACCGGTTCAGCGCCGGTAGCGACCAATGTATCCAGATAAGCATGCGCAATGGGAAGATCGGAAGCGGTGACCGGCGTTCCCGCCTTTTTACGCCGCTGAATGGATTCTTTCGACAGGAAAGCCTCCGGTTCTTCCACTGTAAAGCCGGAATCGCCTTTATCTTTCAAATAGACACGAAAACAGTAACTTTCTCCGGCAGTAAGCCACGAAGAAAAACAGCATAGCAAAACAAACAGTCCTATATATTTTTTCATGGGATCATATAACTCAACTCTACAAAAGTAGTAATTGCCTTGGATATAAAAAAGCCCGGCAACTCATCAAGAGGCCGGGCCATTATTTTTTAAACTAATTTATTCGTTTACGTTACAGATAGGAATTTCACGCTTAACACTTTGACGTAAAGAAATCAAAGTCTCTGTAGCAGTAACTCCCGGTATCTCCTGAATCTTTGTATTCAGCAATTCCATCAGATGTTCATTATCACGGGCATATAACTTGATCAGCATTGTATAAGGACCTGTTGTAAAATGACACTCAACCACTTCGGGTATCTTCTCAAACTCAGGCACAACGTCTTTATACATAGAACCGCGTTCCAGCTTCACACCGATATACGTACAGGTATTATATCCCAGAATCTTAGGATTAATATGATAACCCGACCCAACGATCACATTCATATCAATCATGCGCTGTACCCGTTGATGGATGGCTGCACGCGACACACCACACTCTTCAGCTACATCCTTGAAAGGGATCCTGGCATTCTTTGAAATAATGTTCAATATCTGCCGGTCCAGTTTGTCTATTTTCTCCATTTCTACTATCGCTTTATTATACGCTCTTTTTATTTATATATCAAAAGTATATAATTATTTTCAACAATCTATCATTCTGAAAGAAAAAAGTAGCAAATAAATAATAAAAGCGGGCAAATAATGCTTTTTAGCATAATTTACCCGCCTCTTTATCTACAAAATGAGATATTACTTTTTCTGATCGTCTTTAACGATATCCAATAATTCCACTTCAAATTTCAGAACGCTGTTCGGTTTGATACCACGAGTTCCGTGTTCTCCATAAGCCAGTTCAGAAGGAACCCAGATCACATATTTAGAACCTACCGGCATGATCTGCAGAATTTCAGTCCATCCTGGAATTACACGGTCAACATTAAATTCAGCAGGTTCGCCACGAGTAACAGAACTGTCGAATTCAGTACCGTCTAACAGTGTACCAGTGTAGTGTACTTTTACTTTATCTTCTTTTGCCGGTTTTGCACCTGTACCTTCTTTTTCCACTTTATACTGCAAACCGCTTTCTGTTGTGATAACACCTTCCTTAGTCTTGTTTTCAGCCAGGAACTTTTCGCCTTCTTCCTTAGTCTTCTGAGCATCTTTAGCCTGAGCTTCTACAAAGTAAGTGTTCAGATAAGTCTGAGCCTGTTCCGGAGTCATCTTTGTAGAATCACCTTTAATAGCCTGAACAAAACCTGCGATCAGTGCATCGATATTGGCTTCGCCGCCAGGTAATGTTTTCAAATTTTCTTTATAACCGGCACCGGTAGAAACACCGATAGCATAACTTGCGCTATCTACTGCCGATTTCAAATTTGCACTTGGCTTAGAATCACAAGAAGTGGCAGCAATGCCTAAAGCTACAATCGCTGTAGCAGCTAAAACATTAATCTTTTTCATTTTTCTCTATAAATTATTTTACTATGTCTAACAATTCAACATCAAAAACCAATGCACTGTTCGGTTCGATAGCTTCTCCTGCTCCATGTTCGCCATAAGCCAGGTCTGACGGGATAAACAGTCTCCATTTAGATCCTACCGGCATTAACTGCAATGCTTCCACCCATCCCGGGATTACCTGTGATACACCGAATACAGCCGGTTCACCACGCTGTACCGAACTATCAAACACTGTTCCGTTGATTAATGTTCCGTGATAATGACATTTCACCTTGTCAGAAGCAGTCGGTTTAGGACCTTCACCTTTCTGAAGTACCTGATATTGCAATCCGCTGGGCAGGGTAACTACACCTGCTTTTCCTTTATTGATATTCAGGAATTCCTCTCCGGCTTTCTTATTTATTTCAAATTTTTCTTTTTGCAGCTTCATGAAGTAATCGTTGATCACCTGCTTAGCTTCGTCATAACTGATTTCCGGGGTCTGACCACCTAAAATATCTTTCAATCCTTTCACAAAGTCTTCAATCTGAAGATCATTAATGCCCGAGTTCTGGAAATTATTTCCGATACTTAAGCCAAGTGCGTAACTTACTTTATCCATTCTTTTTCGTTTTCAACTAATTACAAGTTACAAAAGTAATGCTTTTAACTACACAAACGTCATCAGAAGGCACTTTTTTATTACTTTTGCATCTGTTATGGGAGAACAACAAACGGAATCTTCACTATTTTCAACGCTCTTCGGTCAATTCAAAGAGCCGTTCATTCTGTTTGCCAATTCATACGTAAGGGATATGGCCGCCGCGGAGGATATTTACATGGAGGCAATCATCCAATACTGGGAAAAAAGAAAAGAACTGCCAGCCGACACCAATATTCCCGGATACATATTAACAACTGTAAAAAACAAGTCACTCAACCACTTACGCCACCAAGTCATCCGTACAGATGTGGAAGACCAGTTATATGATCACCGGCAGCGGGAACTGAATTTTCGTATCTCGTCCCTGGAGTCGTGCGACCCGTCAGACCTCTTCACCGTCGAAGTCAAAGAGATCATCCGAAAAACATTAAACGAACTGCCGGAACAGACCCGCGCGATCTTCTTTAAAAGCCGGTATGAAAGCAAAACCAACCGGGAAATTGCAGCCGAACTGGAAGTCAGTATCAAAACAGTAGAATTCCATATTTCGAAAGCACTGAAACTATTCCGTAGCCGGTTGAAAGATTATCTACCGGTACTCCTGGTACTGACCGGAATAAGCGATTTCTGACCAATTCCTTAAATCCACTCTTCTACAGCGTAAAAAGAGTCAGATTACTTAAACATTACAACCTCTTCATCGTTTATATATGAAGTAAAACGATAAGATTATGAGACGTATACAGAAATGGGGTATAGTGCTAGCCACAATTACAGCGGGCGCCCAGTTAAATTCCACTGAAGCCTGCACCCGGGTTGTTTATCAGGGAAAAGACAATACGGTTCTGACCGCCCGGTCGATGGACTGGAAAGAAGATACCCGCAGTAACCTGTGGATATTTCCGCGAGGTATGAAGCGTAATGGAGAAATAGGAAAGAATCCGCTTGAATGGACTTCCAAATATGGAAGTGTAGTTGCTTCCGCCTACGATATTTGCAGTACGGACGGGATGAACGAAAAAGGACTGGTCGCCAACCTGCTCTGGCTGGCAGAGTCGGAATACCCGCAGTGGGATGGCAAAAAACCGGGACTGTCCATTGCAGCCTGGGTTCAATATATACTGGACAATTTCGCCACGGTCGACGAAGCGGTTTCTTATGTTGAAAAAGGTACCTTCGAAGTTGTATCGGACATGATGCCTGACGGAACCCGCATGGCAACATTACATCTTTCCATCTCGGATGCCGACGGTGACAATGCTATCTTTGAATATATCGGCGGAGAATTGAAAATCCACCACGATAAGTCATACCAGGTAATGACTAACTCTCCGGTTTTCGACCAGCAACTGGCCTTGAATGATTACTGGAAAAATATCGGGGGAACGACATTCCTACCTGGAACCAACCGCGCTGCCGACCGTTTTGTTAGAGCCTCTTTCTATATTAATGCTATTCCGAAAGTGGCGGATACCCGTACGGCTGTTGCCAGTGTATTCAGTGTAATCCGTAATACATCAGTACCATTAGGTATCACAACACCTAATGAACCGAATATCTCATCGACAAGATGGAGAACCGTTTCCGACCAAAAGAACAAGGTTTATTTCTTTGAATCGACCATCCAGCCTAATGTATTCTGGGTAAATTTACAAGATGTGGATTTTTCAGAAAAGGCACCGGTGAAGATGCTTGACCTGGTTAGCGGTAAAACCTATGCTGGCAACACAGCAAACCAATTTGTCGAAGCTAAACCATTCAAATTCCTGGGAGTCGATTAAGACTCCCTTTTTTCAGGCTATATCTTCACTAAGTTTCACGCGCAGGTCATTCTGATAAGTATGCATAAACTTTTCCAGATCAAAGAAAAGACGGGAAGCGACTTTCAGAAAAGGATTCTTCATCCGGATAATTTCCGTCGATGTAAAATGAGTTCCTCCTGTACTGGTTACTTTCAGTTCGCCTTTCCAGTATCCGGTGAATCCGTTTCCTTTCACAATTTCAAATTCATATAAGGAATGAGGTACTTTACGGGCTGTCCTGAACCGGATAACGGAGCCGTTTTTCGCTATTTCATCCCAGACTTCTATACCGTCTTTCTCTTCCACAATAACAATCTCTTCCAGATCACTGCGATAACCGTAATCGGCATTATTGATGAGTGCATTATACACCTTCTCGGGTGAAGCATTATAAAAACATTCACTGGTTGCAGTTCTTTCATCCGGCAAAAGAAGGCCGGCAATAAAAACTAAAAGAATAATCCCTGCTATAGCAATAAATATATAAGTAAAGATAGATATCATTTATAATCGATTTTATAAACAACTGGGTTGCTGATTATTCACAAAAGTAACCAATAAAACTCATATAACAGAAATATTCCGGGTAAAAACAATTAAAGCCTGTCTCACGACAAGCCCTAATCAAACTTTGTTAACCTTAAATCTAATACTATTATGAAAAAACCACAGTACAAAGATACACCTGTAGCAAGCGTTTGTCAAGCTTTTTACAGACAATATATGTTAAGCCTCCAAGCATCTTTCGCCAAAAAGTGTTAGCTAAGATAAAACTATATACAATACTGGCAAAAACTGCTAAAATTAACAATTAAAGAGAGCTTTTTTACTCTGGGAAAACGTATTCGCCGGTTTACAGAACCAACTCCGCAAACAACTTTTCAAACGTAACCTCCAGGTCAGTCGAAAAGCCGGGATGCGGACGCGAAGTCTGGATGGAAGAACTACGCACTGCCGTCAGCCAACGGAAACGCTCGGGAATATCCATAGAGGCTATCGGGCCACCGTCGGCAGTGCCGGAGCAGATGTGGTCGAATACTTTCAGACCGGCATACAGCGAATCCATATCCAATTCGGAAGAGAACAGGCAGAGCTTCTTTTCATCCACCTGATAACGCGCCTTTATAAACCGGGCCCGTTTAGAGAACATGATAAGACCCACATTAATAAACTCCTCCCGTTCCACCCGGGGAACAAAACGGATAACGGCGTATTCATATAAGTGCTTTCCTTGCATGCTGCGCTTCTTTTATAAATGTTTCGGAATGGGCAATCCTTTCTGTCAGGAACTCAATATAAACGTCTCTTATTTCCTGCGGCGTACCGGGACTTTCGTTCCACTGCAACCAGTCGTCCGGAACCAGAGAAACAATTTCACGGATTTTATCCGGAGTAAGAATACGTTTAAATTCGGCATCCGTTTCCTCCAACTTACCGGCTTCCGGCAACAGGGCATGGTCTTTAATCTGGATAAACGGGCTTAAAGCATGTTTGCGCCAGTTCGACCATGAATAATGGAAATAGAGTGACGCACCATGGTCAATCAGCCATAATTCCTTATGCCACATCAGCATATTCGTATTGCGGGTCGTACGGTCCACATTCGTCAGGAGGGCATCCAGCCAGACTATTTGGGATGCGAGTTTTTCTCCGACCTTATTGACTACCGGGTCAAATGTCAGGGCACCCGACAGGAAATGCAATCCCAGGTTCAAACCACGGCTTGCCTGCAATAAATCCTGTATCTCCTCATCCCCTTCGGTACGACCAAAGGCCTCATCGAGGTTAAGAAAGACCAGTTCAGGCACACGAAAACCCAATGCCCGCGCTATTTCACCGCCAATCAATTCGGCTATCAGGGCCTTGGTTCCATGACCGGCTCCCCGGAACTTTACGACATATTTATATTCATCGTCGGCTTCTGCCAAAGCCGGCAACGAACCTCCCTCCCGGAGAGGCATAATATATCTGACTACATTCGCTGTTCGCAATTCCATAATAAATGCTTTTGACAAAGATAAAGATACTTCCTGTTTACACAAAAGAAACTATCTACATCTCTAAAACAAAATACCCGAGCCGTTGTTTTTATTCAAAGGACGTAATCAAATCATGTCAGACCAATTTATAGATATTTCCCGGCAGCGTCTTAATCCGTCCGTTCATTTCCAGTTCAAATAGTAGGGAAGACAGTTCACGGACAGGCAGATTCAGTTCCGTTGCCAGTTGGTCGATATGTATTTCTCCCTTTTCGTGAAGAAGTTTTATGACTGTTCCGGCACGGTCGTCTTCTTCAAAAAACAATTCAGCCTGGACGGGGGCAGGCGAAGGCGCTTTATTCACGTCCCAACAAAGTGCCGACACCAAATCGGAAGCCGATGTTATCAAACCCGCCTTATTCTGGCGGATTAGCGCGTTGCATCCTTTGGAATAATAATCGTTTACCCGCCCGGGGAATGCATAGACGTCATGCCCATAGGAAAAAGCAAGGTCAGCCGTAATAAGCGAGCCCCCTTTTTCTGCCGATTCCATAACAACCGTTGCCTCCGCTAATCCGGCAACAATCCGGTTACGCCGGACAAAGTTCGGTTTATCCGGTTCCGTTCCGCTGGGAAAATCGGACAACAATCCGCCATGAGACAACATTTCAACGGCTACGGAGCGATGTGAGGAAGGATAGATGCGGTCCAGACCATGAGCCAATACTGCTACAGTCGGCAGTCCATACTTCAGCGCACTCCGATGGGCACAGATATCGACGCCATAAGCCAGTCCGCTCACGACCAGCAAATCCGGATAAGAGACCGACAAGGCATGTATCAACTCTTCCGTCATTGTCCTGCCATATTCTGTTATGTGGCGCGTCCCGACAATACTGACAATATGTGTATTATTCAAGTCGGCCTTCCCTTTAAAATAAAGTAGCACAGGAGCGTCGGAGCACTCTTTCAAACGTTTGGGGTAACTCTCATCTGTCAGGAAATAACAGCTTATCTGGTTCTTTTCAATAAAAGTCAACTCTTTCTCGGCTTGCAGAAGCACTTCCGGGCTTTTGACGGCAGCAGCGGTAAGGCTGCCGAAACCCGGAATCTTCTCCAACGTCTGTCTCTTTTCCGCAAAGACAGCCTCTGCGTCGCCGAAGGTTTGCAGAAGCTGACGGGCCAGGACATCTCCCACCCCGTTTATCATAGTTAAGCCAATCTGGTAAATCCGTTTATCTGTCATGATACTGTCATAGTTTGTCTTGTATCCTTTTCAACATTTCGTCAAAATATTCGCCGCGGGTCAGCTTGCCGTCCTGTACGACAACCGATTCGACTTTCCCCTTAGTTGCCAGCGCACCGTCGGAGGCTCTGTAGATATCCTGTTCAAAGACCAACTTTACGCCTTTCTTATATACATTCAGGCAGGAGATATAGCTGTCACCGCTCTTCAAAGAGGTCTTGTAATCGATCTCCACATGAGAGACAAACCCGTCCACTCCCTTATCATGCATGGCACCGAAATTCTCTCCCAGCGACTCGAGGAACTCATGACGGGTATGTTCCATATAATGCTGATAGTTGGAGTTATTCACCACACCCTGCAAGTCGCATTCGTAGTCGCGCACTTTGTCTGTCAGTTTAAAAATATACTCTTTCATTATTTCAGTTCTTTATCGTTCGTAGATACCATTTTATAAAGACGGTCCGAAGGACGTACTTTATCGGAGACTTTAAAGGAGAAGCGTTCGCCTTTGACAGTCTCTTCCACCGGTTTGAGGTCGACACGTATTTCATCGATAGTCTGCATCACCGCACCGGTTGTCGGCCCAGTAATCAGGATCTCGTCGCCCACTTTCAGCGAACCCGATTCCATTTCAAACTCCGCCACACCGATACCGCTGAAATATTTGATTCCTTTCGCCACATAGACTTTCTTTTTGGTCGAACCGGAACCATACTTGCTGCTCCATTCACCCAGGCGCTGCCCCAGATAATAACCATCCCAAAAACCACGGTTAAAGACACTTTTCAGACGTTCGTCCCAAACAGCGATTTTCTCTTCATCATAACTTCCGTTGCAATAAGCCTTCACCGCCTCCTTGTAACACTCCGTTACGATACGCACATATTCGGGTCCACGGGCACGACCTTCAATCTTAAATACCCGGACACCTGCATCCATCATCTTGTTCATGAAATGAATCGTCTTCAGGTCTTTGGGCGACATGATATACTGGTTCTCTATATCCAGTTCGATATTGCTGTCCTTATCCTTCACCGTATAGCCGCGGCGGCAAATCTGCATGCAGGCCCCGCGGTTGGCAGAGGCATTCATCTCATGCAAACTCAGGTAACATTTGCCGGAGACAGCCATACACAGAGCGCCATGTGCAAACATCTCGATACGAATCAGTTCGCCTCCCGGACCGGTAATCTGTTGCTCAACGATTTGCTGATAGATTTCAGAAACCTGCTTCAGGTTCAACTCGCGGGCCAGCACCACCACATCGGCAAACTGGGCATAGAACTTCAGCGCCTCCACATTCGAAATATTCAACTGGGTAGAAAGATGCACCTCCTGTCCGATACGGTTCGCATAACTCATTGCAGCCACATCCGCCGCAATGATGGCAGAGACTTCCGCCGCCTTCGCCGCATCGATAATCTCGCGCATCAGAGCCAGGTCTTCCCCGTAAATAACCGTATTGACCGTCAGATAACTTTTAATCCCGTGTTCCTTACAGATAGAAACAATCTTGCGCAAATCGTCTGTCGTGAAATTATTGGAAGAACGCGAACGCATGTTCAGTCCTTCAATGCCGAAGTAGATAGAGTCGGCACCTCCCTGAATAGCCGCCATCAACGATTCATACGAACCTACCGGCGCCATTATTTCAAAATCTTTTTCGTTCAAAGCTGTTTGGTTTTAAATTAGAAACCACAAAGATACGGGTTTCTTCCTAATATTACATGAATAAAATCGGTTAACTTTTAGCCTCTTACCGGTATGCTTTCGAAAAAACAATCCAATCCTGCCGGCTGTCGATAATTATGCGCAGGCCTGCCGACGATTATCGACAGGCTTGCACATAATTGTCGACAGGCCTGCTCACAATTGTCGGCAGCAAAAACGGTCAGGAACTTTTCCGGGTAACAAGCTTATCTATAAAACGCTTCATCCGATACCTTTTAAGCCTTTCAACGTAAATGATAAATAGTAACGAGCGGATTCGAATCTTCCGTTATCTGTTGCAGGACAGGGTGTTTCCTGAGATCGGGATATTTCTCTTTGAGATATTCTATTTCTACCGCCGTATTGAATTGTATCATCAGTTTTTTAGCCGGAAAAGAGAAGAAAGGCCAGATGGGAAGTCCCCCGTCCGTTTCATTACGGATACCGATGCCGGTCAAAGCCCTGTTATATCCGAACAATTCGTCTGCGTCGATAAGAGAAGCCTCACGACACAAGGCTCCGGTTTCTTTATTCAGGCTGTACAAAAAGAATTTAGATTGGTCGGAACCTTTAAAGCATTTGACAAAATAAGACCGGGGAGTCTCAAAGATATTGAAAATACTGAATTTACCATCCACAGCGGCATTTCCTGTTTTAGAAGAACGTATTTCTTCCTCATCGGCAGCAGAATAACCATGCCTGATAAGAAATGCCGGTGAAATTGCTTTTGCATTCACATTCCAGACGGTATCTATCCCATCCGAATAGCAAAACCAGCCATCTATGCTGCCATTATATATCCATCCTTTTAAACTGACTTCTTCCAGTGGCATTAAACCCACATTTCCAATCGTCCGCCGAAATGCAATCGTATCGTCCGTAGCCCAGTTGAAAATTCCAAGGCTGAACATTCCCGGAATATTCATAGGGACATACATCCGGCCTAGTTCGGCCATCGTATTCGCTCCGACGGAAAGCTGATAAGAGTTAGGACGCAGGCTCGTTATCTTTTTAATAAATTCGCCGTCAAAAGAGTAGAACGAGGTAGAAAAATACTCGTTAACACAAAAAAGGCGGTTTTCTTCATCGATGGTGAGCGATATAATCTGTGCGACTTCTCCCGGACCGTTCCCTGTCTTTGCGATAGGACGGACAAACTTTCCTTTCCGGTCAAACTGTAAAACGCTTTCCTGCCGGGTAGAATAAATAAAGATATACTCATCGGAAACACATAAATCCAATACGTTTGCAATCAGAGATTCATCGGTCAACTCCAAAGGAATATACTCAATAGATTCTATTTCGTCCGCTATTCCAACCTTATCGGAAGAAAACGTTTTTGCCGTCAAATTAATCTCCGATAATTCGCCGGCCGACTGCTTCGATCCGCATCCGGTTAAAACCATCATGGCTGCCATGAGCCCTAATAACATCTTTTTCATACGCTTTTTTCTGACAAAAGTAGAAGAAACAGTCTCCTTCACGGTTTCACATCTGCTTAAAAAGCACGAATAAAGGAGTCACACAGTTCCGGTGTTCCCTTTTCACCCGTCATTTTCTGGTAAAGACGGACACGACGCATCGAAATAGCCTGATTGGTACAACAGAGCAACATGGCCGTTGTAGAAGGGGGAACATCCATTTTAATCAGGCAGCACATGCGCCATTCCTGTTCACTCAGTTTCGGTATTTTCTTTTTCAGCCGTTCGCGAAACTCCGGGTAGGTCCGGTTGAAGGCTTGCAACAACTCTTCCCAGTCTTTAGTGCCCGGCCGCCATTCTTCTTTCCGGTGGAAACGCTGATAAATTTCCGAAGAGAGGAAATCTGTTTCCGACAGGGAGACGGCCGCCTTTTTCTTCCGGTAACGGGAATAACCCAAGAGACTTGTACCGCAAAGGATAAACAGGGCGCTCCAGAGATACAGCCGCCCTGTTTGAGTATTTTCAGCATTCGAGAGACGTCTCTCCCACTCTTTCTGCTCCGAAGTCCAGAGAAGTTGAGTTATTTGATTGTCTTCCTGCTGCCGTCGCAAAACGGACAGGTTATGGAGATAATTCTTTTGATAAAAATCAGCTTGCAGACTGTCTCCGCGACATTGGGCAATCCGGGACAAAGCGGCATATAAATGCGGATGGGAAGAGGGTACCTGGCTTAAATTTGTTTCAGCGTCTTCCAATTTACCCATGTTTATTTGCAAATCGGCCAGAGCCAGAAAGAGTTCCGCTTTTTCTTCTTGGGGAATTGTTTGTTCCAATTCAGTTTTCAGTAAAGCCTCCGACTCCTTATACTTTCCTCCCTGCTGCAATACTTTTGCCTGCTTTATCCGGCAATCGCCCATTTGATAATAATAGAAGGCACTGTCCGGCATTCGGGACAACATATAAATATCCCCCATCTCCCGGTAAAGCACCGTTCGAAGAGAATCACCGCCTGCACCTCCGAGATAAGACAATGCTTTTTTCTCGCTTTGCAGGGCCTTTTGCTTTAGAGATTGATTCCGGTAAATTTTTCCCATTTCCAGATAACCATGAGAAAGAGCAAGGCTGTCTTTATCCTTTTCGGCCAGCCTGATAGCCTCTTGATAAGTATCCAAGGCTGGAATATACTGTAACCTTTCCCCATAGAAAGCAGCCTGCCGGAAAAGTTCCCCGACAGTTACAGCCTCTTTTCGCTCAGTTGAAGAACAGGCAACGAAAAGGTAAATGAAAAAAACTATTCCTATCTTATATCTCATCTGTTTCAATATCATTTTCGTCCAAAGTGGTCCGGTTTTGAACGGCCATAAAGATAGGAGTTTCTTCTAGAAACTATTTTGATTTTATAATATGATTCACTATTTGTCAGATGTGAGTCTCTATTTTTCCTTATCAGAGCGACAGTTCTGTCATCCCGGGCTTGACCCGGGACCCCATACTTGACTTATACTCAATCTATAGTATGAGTTGGCGGATCAAGTCCGCCATGACAAAACTGACTTTTGCCCCCGATATAAAAAATAAACAAATCATTTAACACCGTCAGGAACCTTATTTTTAATCACGCAAGAGAGTCCTTTCTCTTCCAGAACCTGCTTTACTGCTTCAAGATAACTCAATGGAACATCTTTGTTGGCCGGCAAAACAGTGAGTTCCTCAACCTTCTCTTTTCCCTTACTTATTCTTTCAGCAGTAGCTTTTACATTCTCCATCTTTTTAGACAGCGTAGCTTCATAAACACCGGATTCGAAAGATGCCGTTCGATAAGATATTAATACGGGATAAGCAGTACTGTCATCTTCTAAAATTTCAGCATAAAGAGCGGGCGAAGGTATAGTCGAGCCATCTTCCAGTTTCATATAGGTATGAATTTCCACGACTTTACCCTTTATATCCACTAAATCACTCTTGCGAGGTTTAATCTGTTTAAAGTTCTTTTTCAACTCTTCATACGCTTTAGGACTCACTTGCTTTCCATCGACCGTATAATAAGCTACATCCTGCTTCTTTTCCTGCTCCTTTCCCGGAAAATTCTTATTATTTCTGGCATCCTCAAACAGAAGGAAGGGGGCTTTATCAACACCTACAACTTTTTGTCGCTTATCAAATGCCTCTTTTACCAAGTGTAAAACGGCCTCAGTAGCTTCCTCCGGAGTATTTATGTCAATAAGGAAATAGAAGGAAACAGGCTTTTTACTTTTTTCAAATAAATCCTGCAACTTGGTCAAGAATTGTTCCTTTTCTTTATAGTTTGCAAAATCATTATTCAACAGCACATCACCTTTAGCATTGATAAATAAATCCTTCGGCTCAGTATTCTTTTTCATGAAAGCTATAATTTCATCAGGTTCAAACCGGGTTTGCGGTTCCACCTTTTTCATATAACTATCCAATTCCGTCTTAAAGAAACTCTTCATATCCTGTTGCTCTTCCGGCGGAGTTTCCTTATCTTTGCTCTGTACAAGCGTTTCTAACTGCCGGTTTACTTCCGGACGGGCAAAAGCGTTCAGGACGATAAGTCCTACGGGGACCAGGAGCAATAGCTTCAACCGGGCCCAATTGTTTGATTTACCTTTTAACATCATAGTAATACGTTTTTTAATTTTACTGTGATTGAAGCTGTTGGCAAGAGTGTAGAGGCTGGAGCCGACAGCTTTTTTCACGAGTAACAGTTGATATTTTGTTGCATCGATGCCCAGGGTAAGTACTCCTTTATCGGCCTGGTATTCATGAATATCCTTCAACTCCCGTTTCAACAGCCAGATAGCCGGGTTGAACCAGTGAAGCCAAAGAATGCACTCCATAAAAAGCAGGTCAATGGAATGATGAGATTTCAAATGCATCATTTCATGCGTCAGAATCTCGTCAGGATATTTCTCATAATCTTCTTCCGAAAGAATAATATAACGTCCCCAACTGAAAGGGGACACACAGGAAGGAACTATTATTAATGTATAGCGCCCCTGTTGCAATTTGCGCCCACTCCGAATCAAAACAAACATCTTTCTGAACGACAGCAACGTTGTCATCAGACAAAAAACAACTCCTGCCCAATAAAGGAGAGCTATGATCTGTCCCCAATCGATCATCCTTGCCGGCCCGGTTACGGGAGTTATATCCACTCCGGAATTATTATCCGGAAGATGAATTGCAACAGTTTCCTCACCGGCTATCATCTTTTCCAGATGAATTATCGGTTGTTGTATCAACAAAGGTTCGGAAGTCTGTATCTTTATGACCGGCAGCAACATACAGATCCCTATCCCTCCTAGTAACACCCACCGGTTGAAACGGAAGAACGTATCGTTGCTAAGCAACGCCTTGAAACCTAAATAAAATAATATCAGGCAAATAGTGGATTTCAGTATGTACAGAAGTAAAGCTCCCATAAGCCTACGTTTTTACTTATTTTTAATCTGTTGTATCAACTCTTGCAATTCGTCAAGAGTCAACGCCTCTTCCTCAATCAAAGTAGAGACGACACGAGTATAGGAATTATCGAAATATTTATCGACCACCTGCTTCAGGGTTTTCTTCCGGTATTCGTCTTCCGAAATTAATGCATAATACTGATGTGTATTTCCAAATACCTTATAACCGATATATCCTTTTTCCTCCAATGTGCGAACAATGGTTGAAAGCGTATTATAATGCGGCTTGGGTTCCTCCTGCAAATCGAGAAGTTCGCGGACAAACAGAGGGCCTTTCGCCCAAAAATAGCCCAATATCTCTTCTTCTTTCGATGTCAATCGTTTCATAATCTGTTGTTTTATTAAAGGAATGCACAAATATAACTATATTCCTTAGTAATACAACTACAATATATAGTTAATCTACTATAATATGTAGTAGATCACAGATTGAAGGCTATTATTTCATGATTCTTACCGGAAAAGCAGTACTTTTGTGCTCTATAATAAGAAGGTATGAAGATAGGCTCAATAGATTTAGGTGAACGCCCGGTATTCCTGGCACCGATGGAAGATGTAACGGATATCTCTTTCCGTCTGATGTGTAAGCGATTCGGTGCGGATATGGTTTATACGGAATTTGTATCGAGCGACGCCTTGATACGCAGCGTAAACAAGACACAGGAAAAACTGACCGTTGCCGAAGATGAACGCCCGGTCGCTATCCAGATATATGGAAAAGAAGTAGACGCAATGGTGGAAGCAGCCAAAATATGCGAAGCTGCCCGTCCTGATATACTGGATATCAACTTCGGTTGTCCGGTCAAGAAAGTGGCAGGCAAAGGTGCCGGTGCCGGTATGCTCCGGAACATTCCTTTGATGCTTGAAATAACGAAAGAAGTAGTAAAAACCGTCAATATTCCGGTTACGGTTAAAACACGTCTGGGATGGGATGCGGATAATAAAATAATCGTCGACCTGGCCGAACAGTTGCAGGATTGTGGCATCGCTGCCCTTTCTATCCATGGCCGTACCCGTGCCCAGATGTACACCGGCGAAGCGGACTGGACACTGATCGGTGAGGTAAAAAATAATCCCCGGATGCATATCCCCATTATCGGTAACGGCGATGTGACCTCTGCCGAAATATGCAAACAGCGTTTCGACAATTATGGAGTAGATGGCGTTATGATCGGTCGCGGAAGTATCGGACGCCCCTGGATATTCCGTGAAGTGAAACATTTCCTGACTACCGGGGAAACACTGCCGGAAGAAAAATTCACCTGGTATCTGGATATCCTTAAACAGCAGGTCAACCAAAGTGTGGAACGTTTGGACGAACGACGCGGTATTTTGCATATCCGACGTCACCTGGCAGCCACTCCATTGTTCAAAGGAATTAGCGATTTCAAGCAAACACGTGTCGCTATGTTACGGGCTGAAACAGTGTCAGAACTGTTTGATATTATGGATTCTATCCCGAAAAAGTTCGGTATACTGTAACAAATCATTCAAAAATTGTAACATTTACGTCATAAAGTGACAAATTTACAATAAATTGAGACGATAGTATATTGCACATATTATAATTCCTCTTATATTTGCAATGAGTTTTTTTCATAGTATTTTAGATCTAAGGTTAACAAGTCTTTGCAAAGGAGGAATCGTGAGACTGCTTCGTTGGAAAGCAAAGAAGCCGCATCCGTTAATTATATGGATTGCGGTTTTCTTTTTATCCGTCCATCCCTTTTCTTTTCGCTTTTTTCCCAAAAAAGTCTTTCAAATCTGCAACCTAAACGCAATAGCATTCGTCTTATAAATAAAAGAACTAAAAAATTATACAGATGAAAACAAAAGTATCCCTTCTTATTGCCTGTTTACTGACCACATTGACTGGATTTGCTTTCACCAATGAAAAAGTGGAAGGAAACGGAAATATCATTACCAAAGAAATTTCTATCAGCGACTATAATGAAATATCGACAGTCGGAGTCATGGAGTTTGTTTATGAACAATCGGATGCCGCTCCTTATCTGAAAATCATGATCGACGAGAATCTGTTTCCGTTACTGAAAGCACAGGTAGACGGCAAGGAATTGATAATCGGTCCCAAAAAGATCAAGGAAAATAGTCGTAACGGTAATTCATATAACCTCCAACCGACCAAATTTAAGGTTATAACCAACTCACGCGAAATAAAAGAGTTGAACGTGGTATCTTCCGGTGATTTCATTATTGCCAGTCCGATAAATATCGGAAAACTGGAAATCAATATGGCAGGCAGCGGCAATATTCTTTTGGAAAAGAAAGTAGAAGGAAACAAGCTGGAAATCAACTTGGCCAGCTCCGGGAGCGTAGTAGCCTCCAATATCGATCTGGCAGGAATAGAATGCAGCCTGGCAGGCAGCGGTTATATCCAGATTGCAGGAAAAGCGGACCGCGCAGAATACAACCTGGCAGCAAGCGGCAACATTAAAGCCTACGAATGCGTCACCGGCAAAACGGAATGCAACATAGCCGGTAGCGGAAATATCCAGACTCATACCAGAAATCAGTTGGAAGCAAACATCGTAGGAAGCGGGAATGTCTATTATAAAGGTAATCCAACTACGAGCAAAAGTATCATCGGCTCCGGTAAATTAAAAAGTGCAAACTAAATAACAAACATAACTTAACAACAAACATAACTTAACAACAAACATCATGAAAAGAATTACATTCGCCATCATCAGTTTAATCGCATTCAGCACTATATCCTGTTTTGCAGAGAAAATCAAAGGGAACGGTAATATAATAACCAAAGAGATCCAGGTCTCCGATTATAAACAGATAAAAGTAGGCCAGGGAATCGAAACAGGCGGAAACTCTTTCTTCGGCAAGAACCAGTCTCCCCAGGTGAATTACACACAGAAGGGCGGTAAATCCGGCTTAAAGATCACCATCGACGAGAACCTCCTTTCCGAATTGAAATTCAACTCAAACGGAGACGTACTTCAGATAGAGACAGAACGCGGCACTCGTATTAATCCGAGCAAATTGATTATAGAAACTCATTCCTCAGAATTAAATAAATTAGGGGTATCAGGGGGCATCGATTTCTATCTGCGCAGCTCCCTCTCCGGAGAAAACCTGGAAATCAGTGCTTCCGGAGCAAGTGATGTTTATCTGGAAAAACCGATACGCATAACCAGCCTGTGCAAAATCAACCTGAGCGGGGCCAGCGACCTGAAAATCTCAGATCTGATTTGTGACAAAATAGATACCCACTCCTCAGGCTCCAGCGACATGAATCTGAAAGGAAAAGCAAACGACGGAAAATATAGTTGCAGCGGCAGCAGTGATATCAAAGCATACGACTTCGTTATAAAAAGACTGAAATGTTCTGCAAGCGGCAGCAGTGACATTTTCACAACCGTTACCGAAAAACTGGAAGCCAACGCTTCCGGAAGCAGCGATATCAAATACAAAGGTAACCCGGAAGTTAAAAAGCATTCAAGCGGTTCCAGCGATATCGACCACATAAAATAAGAGATCATTATATTGGGAGTTAGAAAACCCGGAGTTACTTTTCATCAAGGCATTGGATGAATAGTGATATCCGGGTTATTTATTATAATTTCAAAACTTAATTCCCTATAAAAATATACGAAATGTAGGAATTATAAATTAAATTACTCCTATTTTTGTAACCGACCGCATCGGAGTCACGTCTATTTATTATAAGAAAAGGCAATACTAAACAAATAAATTATGAGAACAAAAGGGTTATTATCTATTATCATGTTGCTGGGCCTGTTATTTACAGTCCAGGCGGCAGATCATGTGAAGGGCAACGGTACCCTTACTACAAAGAAAATAAAGATCGATGATTACAATGCCATCAAGATTGACGGCGTTATCGATTTCAACTATGAACAGTCGAATGCAGAACCCTATATTGAAGTAACGGTTGATGAAAACCTGCATGAATACGTCAACATCAATATAAAGGAGCGCGAACTTTCTGTTGGTTTTAAAGGAGTCAAAGTGGACCACTATACCAAATTTATCGTAAAGACCAACTCCAAATGGCTGAAAGAGGTGAAAGCCGCCGGAAATGCAAATTTCATGATAAACAGCTCTTTGACCGGTGACGAAGTAAAAATAAAGGCAAACTCCAACTGCCTGGTACAACTAAAAGAACTGATAAAAGTAGGAAAACTGGAGTTGAATGTTTCCGGTAGTGCCAATATGGTAGTCAATGACCTCCAAGTAGACAAATTGGAGTGCAGCATTAACGGCTCCGGCACTATCAACCTGAAAAAAGGAAATGCCAAGGAAGGTGAATACAGCATCACCAGCAGTGGAGAGATCATGGCTTTCGGTGTAGACGTTCCTGAACTGAGTTGCAAAATGACCGGCAACGGAACGATGGAAGTTCACCCCACCAATAACCTCAAGGCAAACGTTGTCGGCAAAGGCAAAATCCGTTATAAAGGCCCGACAGCCGTTCAACAGAAAATTATTGGTAAAGGCTCCGTAGAAGAAGTAAAATAAGATGAGTAAGAAATTATCACTTATAGTATTGGGCAGTATCCTTTTACTTGCCCAAGGATGTATATTTTTTCCTGCTGTAAAAGGAGACGGAAATGTAACGACACATACGATCGACATTTCAGACTACGATCAGATAAGCGTCGATGCATCGGCAGCTGTTTTCAATTACACTCAGGAAGAATCGGCACCAACACTGACAGTCACAGTCGATCAGAACATTTATGACCTTTTCGATTTCAAGACGGATGATAATAAGCTTGTCATCCGCCCTAAACAAGAAAATAAAACACTCCGCCTCCGTCCGACCCAATTCATCATTACCTCCAATTCCAGGCAGTTGAAGAAGGTAGATCTGGCCGGTGCAGAAAAATTCAATGTAAACAGCAAGCTGTCTTCGAACGACAAGATCAAATTCAACCTGGCGGGCAGTGTCATGCTTCACATGAAAGATACTGTCACGGTAAACCAACTGGAAGTATCTATAGCCGGTAGCGGTATCGTAGATGCACTTACCTTGTATGCGAATGAGTTTAAAGGTGAAATAGCCGGTTCCGGAACATTCAATCTGGCAGGCACAGGAGAGAAAGCGGCATTCAAGATTGCCGGTAGCGGGAAAATACATGCACTGAATTTCTTACTATCAGACGTATCGTGTGAGATAGCCGGCAGTGGTTTACTGGAAACTCATGCAACGAATAATATCTATGCCGAGATAGCCGGTAGCGGGAATATCAGGTATAAAGGAGACCCTTCCATAAAAATGGAAAAGGCAGGAATCGGTAGCGTAAAAAAGGTGGACTGATCTACAGCCACCCTTCCTTACAATACCACTCAATACTTTCCTCCAACCCTTTGCGCAAAGGGTATTCAGGAGTGAAACCTAGTTCATCCTGAAGTGGCGTAACATCGCAAATCCAGTTACGCTGCTTCAGGATGATATATTTATCGGTGTTCAGTGTCATACTCTTATTCAACAATTTGCCTATCCACTCGGAACAATGGCACGCTATATGAACCAGTCCCAGCGGGATGCGGGCATGCAGCACATGTCTTTTCTTTACTATATCCTGTATCATCCGTGCAAATGACTCGTCGGTATACACATCTCCGTCTGCCACAAAATAATGCCGGTTAAGGATTGTTTCATTTTCCAACGCCAGGAACGCTACTCTCGCCAGATCCTTTACATATATAAATGTAATACGCTGGGGAATGAATCCTACCGCAAAGTCAAATCCCGACTTTACGCTTTTGATCTCCATAAAATAATCCTTTTCACCAGGGCCATACACACCCGTCGGACGTAGGATCACATAAGGGAAATGAGATTGGTTGCGCACATAGTTCTCCGCTTCCAGTTTACTTTTACCATAGGCAGTATCCGGTTGTTGCGGATCATCCAGGCGAATCGGACGGAAATTCACCTCGTCTCCCCTCCCATAACTGCTCAGGCTACTCATCAACAGAAACTTTTTCGGTTTGCAACCGGCAGCAGCCAATGCCTCTATGAAGTTATGCGTATTCTCTGCATTGATACGGAAGAAATTCCGCTTATCGAGCGTCTTTGTCAGACCTGCATTATGGATAACATAATCCCAGGCGCCCTGCTCACGGACAAAATCCTTCAACTGGGCAGTCAATGCCTCCCGATTGTTATATTTGAGATCAATAAAATGAATCCGTTCATCCTGTAGGTTTTCACGGCTGCTTGTGGCACGTATGCCCGCCCAGGTTTCATATCCCCGGCGCAACGCTTCTTTTACCAGAAAACCACCGATAAATCCGCTTGCACCTGTAATCAATATCTTCATAACTCAGTCTTTATTCTTCATATAATAGGTGTAGTAATACCATAACAGACCAATCCAGTTGAGAACAATAATGATTAGTATCCATACAATCTTCTGTCCTCTGGAGATAAAAGGATTTTGCGTAACGGCCTTGCATCCGAACAGGATAACGGCAATGCCTACGATAACACCGGCTTCCGGTAATGAGATTAAGCAAAGTATGTGTGACATGGTGGAATTAAGAATATTAATGTTCGTGTGTTTTCAATACGCGGTGCGGCAGATTCCCGTGTCCGATCAACTCGATCGGGCAGGCATATTTCTCACCCAACCATTCTTCCGAAACGTCCACACCGGGATGATAATGCAAAGTCTCGTTCACACAAGCAATATTTTTCACCATTGCCAGGACCGTTCCGATATCGTGAGAGACCAGAATAATGGCACTCTCTTTATTGATATCCTCCAGTAACTGGTAAAAACGCGACTCAAACCGTTTATCGACATACGAGTTAGGTTCATCAAGAATCAGTAATTGCGGACGTGAAACGATCGAACGGCCTAACAAAACACGTTGTAGCTGCCCTCCCGATAACTCTCCGATCGAACGGGTATACAAATCTTCGAGCCCCATCTGCCGGATCACCACCTCAATACGCTCCTTCTGGACAGCCGTATAAGAACGGAAGCGAGGCTTTTCAGCAGCCAGTCCCGAAGCGACCACTTCCCATACGGAAATAGGGAATTTACGGTCAATATTATTCAACTGAGGCAGATAACCAATCCGTAAAGAAGAAACTTCAACCCCATTCTGATAAAAACGTATCGCACCGGATACCGGCTGAAGTAATCCCAGAATCACCTTCAGCAGTGTTGTTTTACCACCGCCGTTAGGACCGATTATGCCCAGGAAATCATCTTTCCATACAGTCAGGGAGACGTCTTTCAAGACAGTCTTATTCCCGTAAGCGGCTGTTATCTTATCTATTTCAATGAGTTTGTCCATCAGCCAGTGCTTTTGCTATATGAATCATTTCTTTAGTCCAGTCATAAGCCAACGGATTGATTACAGTCAGTTTACAACCTGTCTCTTTGGCAATCAGTTCGGCATTCTTTTGATCGAACTCCTGTTGAATGAATACGACACGGGCATTGTTGGCACGCGCTGTTTCCACCAACCGTTTCAGTTGTGCAGGCGAAGGTTCTTTGCCGTCCATCTCGATACAAAGTTGCGTGAGATTAAACTCGTTGGCAAAATAAGTCAGTGCCGGATGGTAGATAATAAATGTACGGTCGGTCAACGGGTCGAGCAGTTGCTTTATCTCAGTATTTGTTTTATCGATCTCGTCCACCAGTTTATTATAGTTCTGCCAAAAGTACTCCGTATTCTCGGGATCGAGTTCAATAAATGCATTCAACGTATTCCAGGCAACAGCCTTAGCTCCGGCAATCGAACTCCATATATGCGGATCGACTCCGCCATGATGATGGTGATGCGCCTCCTCTCCGGCATGGGCATCATGATCGTGGGTGCCATGTTCATGTGCATGGTCGTCGTCTTCCGTATCTGTCAGCAGGTTCATTCCTTCAGAAGTATCAAACACCTGTAATTTCGGATTATTTTCACGTATCTTATCCATCCAGGCCTGTTCAAACCCGATAGGACCGATGCGCAAGTAAGCAATACTTCTTCCGATCTGTATCATTTGCTGGGGAGTAGGATCGTATGTTTCAGGACTTTGCCCGGCAGGGACTACACAATTTATCTTAAATTTATCTCCTGCTATCTTTTCCGCAAAATAGCGCTGAGGTTCAATCGTGACTGTAACAACAGCCTCATTAGCCTGCTTTGTCACACAAGCCGTCAACAGAAAAAATGAGAGAATAGTGATTAGTATACTCGTTTGTTTCATCTTGATTTTCTATACATTATATATCATGCAATCGTTTATTTCTATCACAACCTGACAAAGGTAGTAATTTTTTTGTTTCTCCTTCGATTCCTTACAGAAGGTACCAGGGCAACCGCACCAAAATTTCTATTAAAATATGTTTTGTGGCATAAATCATTAAAATATTTCAAAAAAAGTTGTGTAATTGGGGAATAAAGGTAATCTTGCAGATAGAAAAGTCTTAACTATGAAAATAGAACCTTAACGACTGGATTTTTTACGTGAAGATTTTGCAAACCAAAGTCTCTTGACTATGATTCGTGAGATCTTATAAGAGGTCTCTTTCCATAAAGAG